>JBKQQE010000418.1:0-15126 GCA_052326245.1 Xanthobacteraceae bacterium
CAAAAGAGCCCACTGCAAAGTGATGCGAATGTTAGAACCGGGACACTGGCTGCCTGATCCCGACTCGGAAGGATCCATCATGGCAAACCGTGACCGCAACGAAGAAAGCCGCCGGCAATTCGTCAAACTGCTGCTGGCCAGTCCCCTGCTCGCCTGTCCCGGCGCGGCGCTGGCCGCCGACGGCCTGACGCCGCGGTCAAAGCCGACCGACCCGATGATCTGGGCGCCGCTCGACCCGCAGGCGCCGATCGCCTCGCCCAAGGACGCGATCAACGTCTTCGACTTCGAGCCGGCATGCCGCCAGAACACGTCGCCCGCGCATTTCGGCTACATGGCGTCGGGGATCGACGACGAGGTCACGCTACGCGCCAATCGCGAGGACTTTCTCAAGTTCCAGCTGCGACCGCGCCGGCTGCGCGACGTCTCGAAGGTGGACATGAGCGTCGAGCTGTTCGGCACCCGATTCGACACGCCGATCCTGATCGCGCCGACCGGCGGCAACATGTTCCTGCACCCCGACGGCGAAGTCGCGGTCGGGCGCGCCGCACGAGCAGGCAATCACCTTTTCATCCTGTCGGCGGTTTCCAACTACAGCGTCGAGGACGTGACCGCAGCGCGCGGCGCGCCGGTCTGGTTTCAGCTCTACGTGTCGCCGGACTGGGGCGTCGGCCTGGCGCTGGCGAGGCGCGCCGAGGCCGCCGGCTGCCCGGTGATCGCGGTCGCGGTGGACCGCGTCGCCGGCCGCAACCAGGAGACCCTGTTTCGGCTGCGCCGCGAGGACAGCCGCGACTGCGGCGCCTGCCACGCCCCCGGCCCCGCCCAGCGGGTGATCCGCCGGCACAACTATGACGGCATCGACCTTTCGCACCTGCAGAGCTGGGAATCCTCCAACCTCACCTGGGATTTCCTCAAGCAGTTGCGCGACGCGACCAGGATGAAGATCGTGGTGAAGGGAATCGTCACCGCCGAAGACGCGCGACTGTGCGTCGAAAACGGCCTCGACGGCCTGATCGTGTCCAACCACGGCGGCCGCAGCGAGGACAATGGCCGATCGACCATCGATGCGCTGCCGGAGATCGTGGAGGCCGTCGGCGGACACTTGCCGGTGCTGATGGACGGCGGCATCCGGCGCGGCACCGACATCGTCAAGGCGCTGGCGATCGGCGCGCAGGCGGTGTGCATCGGCCGCCCCTATCTCTGGGGCCTCGGCGCCTTCGGCCAGCCGGGCGTGGAGCGCGTGCTGGAGCTGCTGCGCATCGAGCTGAAGACCGCGATGCAGCAGTGCGGGGTCAAGAACCTGAAGGAAATAACGCCGGAGCTGGTCCGACGGGCGTGATCAGGCAGGTCCGGATCGACCGCTATCGGCAGCTCATCGGGTGAGCCAGGCGAAATGCGGAGATCACCCGTTTCAGCATCGCCGCCGCGGCGGAATTTGAGCAGCCCTGACAATTATTGGATACGGAGTCTATTTACCCTGCGGACTTACTCTTAACCACCAAGCGGCTGGCGAATGTCGACCAGCGCGGAACGGGTGCTGTCGTCGTCGTTGGCTGCGGCGGCCGCCGGTCCGCGTCATCGCCGAGCCAACAGATTTTTTCAGAAAAAGAATTCGGAAGGTCCCCCCATGTCAGAGATCGAAGAACGGCTGGGGTTGATCGGCCTCGACCCCGCCGCGCGCGCGGTGCTGCGGGATTGCGCGGCGCTGGTCAGCGAAGCGTTGCCGCCGGTTCTGGAGAATTTCTATCGCGAAATCCTCCAGGTGCCGCGGCTCAAGCAGTTCTTCGTCGATGACACGTCCGTCGCGCATGCGAAAGCCGCCCAACTGCGTCACTGGACGATGATCCTCAGCGGCGAGTTCGACGACGCCTACATGAATTCTTCGATGCGGATCGGACAGGCGCACCATCGCATCGGGCTGGAGCCGCGCGACTACATTGCAAGCTACGCCAAACTGCTGACCGCCCTGCAGCACGAGGTCGAAGCCAGGATGTCGGGCTGGCGCCAGCGGCACAGGCGGCGATCGCTGCAGAACGCGCTGGCGCGCGCGGCCCTGCTCGACATGGATCTGGCGCTCTCGGTCTATATCTCGCGGTCAGCTGACGACCAGAGCCAAAGGGCGCTGCGCGAGATGTGCGAGATCCTCGAGGCCGATCTCGACAGCGCGGTGTCCGAGGTGCTGACCATCAGCAGCGACGCCGCGTCGAGCGGACAGAAGGCGGCGGAGAATGCCAAGACCATCGCGGCGGAAGCCTGCTCGGTCGCGGCCTCTTCGGAGCAGGCGAGCGGCAACGTGACCGCGGTGTCGGCGGCGACCGGGGAGCTTTCGGCCGCGGGCCGGGAAATCGCCCAGCGGGCGGTGCAGATGGCGCAGTTCGCGAGCCACGCCGCGACGGAAGTCCAGCAGGCGAGTTCGACGGTAGCCGCCCTCAGCGACGCGGCAACCCGCATCGGAGCGGTCATCAATCTCATTTCCGAAGTCGCAGCCCAGACCAACCTGCTCGCGCTCAATGCCACCATCGAAGCCGCCCGCGCGGGCGAAGCCGGCAGGGGCTTTGCCGTCGTCGCCCACGAGGTCAAGGCACTCTCCCGCAAGACCAGCGATGCGGCCGAAGACATCAGCGCCCGGGTCCAGGATATCTGCAAGGCGTCGCAGCAGAGCATCGACGTCATCGGCAAGGTCGGCGCGGCCGTCGAGAACATCAAGGAAGTCACCGGCGCCGTCGCCGCCGCGGCGGAACAGCAGGAGGCGACGCTGCTCGACGTCGCGCGAAGCCTGAACGAGGCGTCGCAGGGGGTCGTCGCCGTCTCGCAAAACGTGACCCGAATTTCCAGCCGTTCCGCGGAAATCGAGTCCCAGTCCCACCTGGTGTCGGAGCTCGTCAACGGCACCAATGGCCGGGTCTCCGAGCTGCGCGCGAACCTGGTCGTCTCCTTGCGATCCTCGAGCGCCGGCGACCGGCGATCGCAGGAGAACCGTCGTCCGATCTCGGTGTCCGCCCGCGCCCGCCAGAACGGCATCGTGATCGAGGGGACGGTGCTCGATCTCTCCGAGGGCGGCCTGCGCTTCCGGGCGCGGGACAACGCCGCCGCGGCGCGGGAAGACAGCCCGGTCGTCATCGAAACCGGGGAGTTCGGCGAAGTCAACGGCACGATCCTCACCGTTGGCCAGTCCAGCATCCACGTCCGGTTCGCCGACATGCCGGACGCGCGCAAGGCCGCGATCAAGGGCTTCCTGCGCACCGTGGACGAGACCGACATGAAATTCGTGACCGCCGCGCGCGACGCGGCGGCGAAAATCGGCGCGGCGCTCGAAGCCGCGATCGCGCAAGGCGAGATCTCCGAACGGGAGATGTTCGATTTCCAGTATCGGCCGGTGGAAGGCACCAATCCGCAGCAATTCGAGAACGCCTCCACGACGCTGTGCGATCGCATCCTGCCCGGCATTCAGGAACCCATGCTCGCGCTCGATCCGCGCGTCGTATTCTGCGCCGCGGTCGACATCAACGCTTTCCTGCCGACGCACAACAGGAAGTTTTCCCAGGCGCAGAAACCGCATGACCCGGTCTGGAATGCGGCCAACAGCCGCAACCGGCGCTTCTTCAAGGATAGCGCCGGGTTGCGCGCCGCACGCGCCACCCGCGAGTTTCTGCTGCAGATCTACGATCGCGACATGGGCGGCGGCGACGTCGTCACCATGAAGGAAGTCGACGCTCCGATCTGGGTCAATCAGAGGCATTGGGGCGGACTGCGGCTCGCCTTCAAGGCATAAGCGACGGGGTTGGCCAGTTCGGCGTCGCACCGAACTTGACAATACTGATCCGCCAAACACGACAAGACGAAGGGCCCGGCCGGTGTGCCGGGCCTTTTTGTTGTGTGCGTACAGCCCTTTCGCCACGTTGAAAATCCATGCGAAGACAACAAATAGCAATGCGCGATGGAACCAAAGTCCCGGTCACTGAATTAGATCCTATGGAAGATCCAGATCCGCGCATGGAAATCGGACCGGCCGGCGCATCGCAGAAATTGGCAGCTGGATGCGGACCCGGTATTCGATGCGAGCGGTCCCTGAATTTGCCCCGGCTGCCATCCGGGCGATGTGCCGATCGACACTGAGGAAAAGGCGCATCAATACATCAATGCAATGATGCTGCGGTACCAAGGCGAAAGCCCCCTTTATTCTGCGGCAGCCCAATCGACAATTTGCGCCGGCTTGGCCCTCGTTAAGATCGAGGGGGAACGGATTCATGCTTTTCGCCGCCATTCCAGACACGGCCGCGCTTGCGCTAGCGATCGTCGACACCGTCCGCGATCCCCTGCTGGTGCTCGACCACGACATGCGCATCGTTGCGGCAAGTCGGGCCTTCTATCAGACCTTCCAACTCGTCGATCGAGACCTCCCGGGGAATCTGTTCTACGAGATAGAGGACGGGCAATGGAACATTCCGGAGCTTCGAGAGCTTCTTGAAACCATCGCCGAGGACCATGTCACGGTCGAGGACTATGAAGTCGACCGGGACTTTCCTCGTGTGGGGCGGCGCATCATGCGACTGAACGCGCGCAAGGTATTCTACGAGAAGGGCAGCGGCACCACCATGTTGCTGGCCTTCGAGGATGTCACGGCGCGGCGGGCCGTCGAGGCGCGAGTGCAGGATCTGCTCCGGGAGAAGGACCTGCTGCTGCTGGAAATACAGCACCGTGTCGCCAACAGCCTGCAGATCATCGCGAGCATTCTTCTCATCAAGGCGCGCACGGTCCAATCCGAAGAAACGCGACTGCAACTCGAAGACGCCCACAAGCGCGTCTTGTCCGTGGCTGCCGTGCAACAACACTTGCAGGTGACCGGTCGCAGCGCACCGATCGTAGTTGGCAGGTATCTGAAGAGGCTGTGCGAAACGTTGGCGCAATCGATGATCGGCGAAAGCCGGTCGATCTCGCTGCAAGTCGATGCGGACTTCGACACCGATACGGTCACAGTCGTGTCGCATCAGGCCGTGAGCCTGGGCTTGATCGTGACCGAGCTGGTGATGAATTCGCTGAAGCACGCGTACCCTGTCGAACAGGACAATGCGGCGATCGTGGTTTCCTACAAGGTGGCACACGGGGAGTGGAAATTGACGGTTTCCGACAACGGCTGCGGAAGACAGGATCTGGATCCCAACCTGAAGAAAGGCGGGCTCGGTACCAGCATCGTCAACTCGCTCGCCAGGCAGCTCGATGCCAAAGTCGACATCGCAAGCGATCTCCATGGCACGGTCACGACAATTACCCAGGCAACGTTCAAATCCACGCAACTTGAAGTGCCCTAACTCACGCAAGCCGCAGATCCGGTCGTGACGTTTCCCGTCGTTCTTCCGACCGCCGTCGTCAGCGGCTTCCTGTTCGCCAGGTTCGCATTACGGACAGCCAAGATGCTCAACACTCATTAGGTCCCTCCAAAGGAGCCAGTCATGTCGCTCGGACTCATCCTCGTCATTATCCTCGTCATCTTCCTGCTTGGCGGCTTCAGCGGTCGTTTCGGCGGCTACGGCTACGGCTTCGGTCACGGCGGCGTCGGTGTGATCGGTATCATCGTGATCATTCTGGTCGTCCTGCTACTCTTGGGTCGGATTTGAACTGCCGATGCCTGCTGCACCGAGCAGCCGGATCGCAGACCACAAGCATTGAAGTAAAAGACAGCTGCCCCGGCTGACGGCTTCCGTCATCTCAAAATACCGCCTTTTCGGCGCAAGACGGACAGCCCGGCTGGGCCACGGCATGTCCGCCGGTGAGGGCTGAATGGCCATTGTTCGGACCCCGGCCGACGTCGGGATTTGCCCGCTACCGGACATTGGCGTCCCTTGATATGGATCAAACAACCGAAGTCAAAAGTGTCGATTCTGGGTTTTTCTCTCCCCGACGTTAAGCGCGATGCCGGTTCCTCGTAAGGTCACACATCAGGCCGCAAAAGGCGCGCAGCCAAGGTCTGCCGCCACCCCGCGTTCCGCGTCCGGTCTGCCCGCAGCACTCAAACAACTTCCGGTAAACTTGGCGGTTCTGGATGCGCGCGGCGTTATCGTCGACGTCAACGAGGCCTGGAAGAAGTTTGCGCGGGACAATGGCCTGCTCACATCGAATTTTGGGATCGGCAGGAACTATCTGCAACTGTGCCGGTCAGGCGCGGGGGCGCCGGCGGAGCTGGCGGAGAACCTCGAGAGACTGATTGCTGCTGAATTTGATCTGATCAATCTGGTCTACTCGTGCGATTCTCCCACCGAGGCGCGCTGGTTTTCCTTGATCGCCCTGCCCCTTGCGATCGCTGGACCCGCTCGGGTTGCCGTCCTTCACATCAACATTTCAAATCTTGTTGGCAGGCCGTTCGGCGCGAGCCTTGAGCCAGCGGCGAAAGCGCGGAGCCAGGATCGGATCCTCATCGAAACCGGGATAGCGGCAAACGCCGTGCATGACTCTGTCGGCCGGACGCTGAGATCACAACTCAACAAAATGCTTTCTGATCAACGGCCGCGATCGTCGATCGATGCAAACCCCGGAAAGAACAGCAGCGCTGAACTGACCTCGGTGCAGAAGCGCCTGACGAAACGGCAGCAGGAGATCTTCCGGCTGCTCGGAGGAGGCAAGACAAATGCGGAAATCGCACGCGCCCTGAACCGCTCGCCCAACACCGTAAAGCTGCATGTATCGGCGATATTGAAAAATCTGGATGTGCGAAACCGGACGCAGGCTGCTCTATTGGCCTCCCGCCTGTTCCGGCATTGAATGCCCAACTCGACCTGATCAGGAGCAAGGGCGCCCGAATTAGCCATTTCGGGCTATTGCCGAACCTCCCGAATCTCTGCAGCATTGCAGTGCTTTAGCATTGAACATTGGGTGGCCAGCCCCCCGGCTCCTCCAGGGTTCAGTGTGAAGCGCCCCGCTCGGTATGCCGCTACTGGGCGGGTCTTTTTTTTAATGACGACACCATCGGGCACCGGAGCCGTGACATCAGAAGTTTGTCCCGAGCCTCTGCAGCGATTTCCGATCTTTCAAACCTCGGATTCGGCGCAGTTCAGAGATGCGATAGTAAACAGATTCGGCGCTGTCCGTGCCGAGGTGGACGCGAACTCGCTGTTCAGGGCACGAGGGAATCTGGTCCAGCTCAAGGATATTGCGCTTATTCACGGCGCAAGCACGACAAGCGTCTCGATCGAATACCCGGAAACAAATCTGTACCGGTTTTTGATCGCTTTGGCTGGCTACGGCGAAGCCATTGTCGATCGCAAGGCAACAACCGTCAGCAAATGCCAGTCAGTTCTGAGTTCGCCGGGACACCGAACGCGGATAACCGGCAACGGCAACCACGGATGGCTGACCCTTCGCTTGAATCCCGGCGCGGTCGATCGGAAATTGACTGCCATCCTGGGCTACAAGCCGAGGGGTAAACTTCGGTTCGAGTCCGCAGCGGACAACTCCAGGCCCGAGGTCGAGCTGCTTCGGCAGCTTATTGCGTTCCTTGCCAGGCAACTCGATTCCAACGCCGTCGTCCTTCCGCCGCCTGTGTTGGAAAGCCTCGAACAGGCCATTATCGTTGCCCTGCTCGGCGCGAACCGGCACACTTACAGTGACATCCTGCAACAGGACGCACCGCGTGCGTCGCCCCGCGCGGTTCGCCTCGCGGAGCAATACATCGAAGCCAACTGGAACAAGCCCATCCGCCTTGAAGACTTGACCGCGCTGACAGACACCAGTTCCCGGAGCCTGTTCAGGACATTCAAAAGTCACCGTGGCCTTACGCCCATGGCATTCGCAAAGAACGTTCGGCTCAAACATGCGAGGGATATTCTCGCTGACGGAACCTCGAGCACGACCGTTACCGGCGTGGCGTTGAAATGCGGCTTCGGAAATCTGGGGCACTTCGCCAGAGACTACCGCGAGGCATTTGGCGAACTTCCATCCGATACCTTGACGCGAACACACCAAGGTCGCTGAAGGCGCGATAGCTCCCCCAGACGGATGTCCGACGCTGTTATTTCGAGGAACTCTAGGGCTCAAGGTTCGTTGTCTGCTGGTCAGATGGCGTCTTCCGGTTCTTGCCTTTGGGCGCGGCTCGTTCTGGTCGAGCTGTCATCATCTTGATGAAGCCTGAAAACGAAACGCGCGATGCCATGGGTTTCACTCCTGCGGCCTGCGCACCTGTCCACGGAATACCGGGAGCGATGATGAAGAAGTTGTCGATCGTTCTGGTCGCGGCGGCACTCGTCACGGCGGGATGCGTGTATGCCTACTGGGACAAGGCCGTGCCGATCGCGGCAATGGCGATCAACTACGTGCGCTATCTATCCGCGCCCGTCGGAACCCTGACAACGGAATTGGCGGCCTCTTCGGGTTCGAAACCGGCCGCGGCGACAGGCGCTCCGGCCCCGCCGGTCCCCCTCGTTGCCGACGAGACCCCGGGCGCCAGCGCGGGGAACTGGCCAAGTTACAACAAGACGCTGACCTCGAACCGCTTCTCGGAGCTAGGCCAGATCAACAAGGACAATATCGGCGGACTGAAGGTTCTGTGCACCTACGATACCGGCCAGTACACAGGCTTCACTTCGGGTTTGCTGGAAGTGAATGACGCCCTGATCGCGGTGACCGAATACGACATCTTTTCGATCGATCCGAGCAACTGCCACCAGAACTGGCGTACCCATGAAGACTACACCCCCGCATCGCCCCAGGGCGTCAATCGCGGCGCAGCTTACATGGATGGCGCATTGTTTCGCGGCACCCAGGACGGCCGCGTGCTGGCCTACGACTTCAAGACCGGCAAGCGGCTCTGGGAGACCTTCATCGCCGATTCGAAAAAAGGCGAATCCGTTCCGGCCGCGCCGATTGCGTGGAATGGACTCGTATTCGTCGGCAATGCGGGTGGCGACGTGAAGGGCGTGAAGGGCCGGATGTACGCGCTCGATGCCAAGACCGGAAAGATAGTCTGGGAATTCTACCTGGTGCCGAAGTCGGCGAGCGATGTGACGCGCGGACCGCAGGGAGCGACGCCGCTCGACGCATCAACCTGGAAAAACACGGCTGGGTCCCCCATCACCGGCGGGGCCACCTGGACGTCGTACACCCTCGATCCGACCACCGGCCTTCTCTACGTGCCGGGCGGCAACCCCGCGCCCGATTTCGCGACCGGGCCGCGCCAGGGACCCAATCTCTATTCCGGGTCGGTCGTCGTTCTTGACGCCAGAACCGGCGCCTACAAGGGCCACATCAAGATTGTGCCGGTGGACTGGCATGACTGGGATGTGTCGAGCCCGCCGGCAATCATCCAGACGGCCGGCGGAAAGAAGCTGCTGTCGCTTGCGCCAAAGGACGGGCATCTCTACGGATTCGACCTCGCCACCCACGCCCTGCTTTATCGCATGCCGGTAACTCGCGTTGAAAATCCCGACAAGACCTTCTCGACCGATGCGGCCGTTCATTTCTGCCCGGGGTCCGTTGGCGGCGCGGAATGGAACGGGCCGGCCTACGATCCCAGAACCAACCTCGTCCTGGTCGGCGAAGTCGAATGGTGCACGACCGTGACGCTCCAAACGCCCGCGCAGATCCAGAAATCCGCGGTGGGCACACCATGGTCCGCCGAGGCGTCGATCAACCCGTTCCACACCTGGGGCACGCAGGATCCGTTCGGCAGCTGGGCGGGCTGGGTTTACGCCAGCGACGCGGATACGGGCGCATGGAAATGGCGGATCAAGACCAACTACCCGATCCAGAGCGGCGTGACACCGACGGCCGGCGGACTCGCTTTCTTCGGCGACATGGGCGGGAACTTTTACGCGGTGGATTCGGCGAATGGTCAGAAATTGTGGGGCAAGAAAATCGGCGGCGCGGTCGGCGGCGGCGTCATCACTTACCAGGCCAATGGCGCGCAGAGAGTAGCGGTTGCGACCGGCCTCACGGAGATCCTGTGGCCCACCGAAATAACTACCGCGAAGGTGTCGATCCTCGGCCTGGACGCCGACCATAAATGAGCCCATTCCGACGAGCCGTCCGAGACTCTGTCGCGTTGCGGGCAGTATCGCGTCGAAGCGCTGACGGCATCTTCAGAGCCCGTAAATCCCCTTCGCGGCCGGTTGATCGGCTGCCTTCAATTCGCCCGGCCGCGGACGGCGGCTTCGGGAAGGTCAACTCCACATTTCATTTTGAAACCTTGATGCCACGACCAGTCCGGCGCGCGTCAATATCCGGCAGCGGGCGTGGAGCGGACTTCCGTGGCCACGCCAGGCCGCCGTTTGCCCCTTCGCGGAACTTGCAGCCGCCGACGGAAATACGCCCGCGGCCGGTTTCTGCCCCCTATCCAAGGGCTTGCCTGACCCGCTACGATGCGGTCTCCCCCGGCATCCAGTAAAAGTTCGAATGAACAGCCGGAGGGACCGACCCAGAGGGAGGACTGAGAATGGCGGGCATCCACGCGCTCGATCGTGTGATCGGCAGCGACTACCCGGTCTTTGCCAGCGAAGCGGACATCCGTGCGTTCGAACAAACACCCTATGCCGACCGCGTCGCCGCCCAGAGCACCTATGACGCCATCAGATTCGGGGCGGCCCGGAATCCGGATGCGCCCGCGATCCAGTTTCTTCCCAATGCCGACCCGTCCGACACGCCCATCGTCATCACCCACCGCGATTTCATCGCGCGCGTGACCCAGGCCGCCAACATGTTCCACGCCCTCGGCGTGGGCAGCGGCGACGTGGTGAGCTTCCTGCTGCCGCTGCTGCCGGAGGCGTTCATCACGCTGTTCGGGGCCGAGGCGGCCGGCATCGCCAATCCCGTCAACCCGCTGCTGGAGCCGCACCAGATCGCCGAAATCCTGGAGGCCGCGAACACCACCGTCCTGGTGGCGCTGGGCCCGGTGCCCGGCACCGATATCTGGAAGAAGGTGGAGCAGGTCCGCGGCCAGCTGAAGCACCTCAAGGCCATCGTGCAGGTCCACGGCCCCGGCGACCCGGCGAACGGCATCTATTCCTTCAACGATCTCATCAAGCAGCAGCCGTCCGACCGGCTGGTCACGGGCCGGCGGATTTCCAGCGAGGAGACCGCGGCCTATTTCCACACCGGCGGCACCACCGGCACCCCGAAGCTCGTCCGCCACAGCCACGGCAACCAGGTCTACCAGGCCTGGGCCTGCAACCTGCTGCTCAAGGCGACCCCTGGCAAAAACCTGCTGTTCGGCATGCCGCTGTTTCATGTCGGCGGCTCGCTGACCCAGGCGCTGAGCAGCTTCGCCGCCGGCAACTGCCTGGTGGTGCTGTCGCCGTCCGGCTGGCGCAATCCCTCGGCGGTGCGCAACATCTGGGGCCTGGTCGAGCGCTTCCGGCCCGAAACGCTGTCCAGCGTCCCGACGGTGCTGGCGGCGACGCTGGCGATCCCGCCGGGCGACGCCGACCTGTCGAGCCTGCGCTACGCCGCCGGCGGCGGCTCGGCGATCCCGGTCGCCGTAGGCAAGGCCATCGAGGAGAAGTTCAAGCTCCCAGTCATCGAAGTCTACGGCATGACCGAGACCTCGAGCGTGCACACCATCGCCTACGCGGACCGTCCGATCCGGCTGGGGTCGGTCGGCCACCCGGTGCCCTACAGCCGCGTGCGCATCGTCAAGCTCGACGCCGACAACCGCGTCGAACGCGACTGCGCGCCCGACGAGATCGGCGTCGTGGTGATGGCCGGACCCGGCGTGTTCAGCGGCTATCTCAACGCCGCGCACAACAAGGGCGCGTTCGTGGACGGCAACTGGGTCAACTCCGGAGATCTCGGTCGCCTCGACAAGGACGGCTACCTCTGGATCACCGGCCGCGCCAAGGATCTGGTCATCCGCGGCGGCCACAACATCGATCCCGGTCCGATCGAGGACATCATGTTCCAGCACCCCGCCGTCGGCTTTGCCGCCGTCGTCGGCCAGCCGGACCCCTATGCCGGCGAGTTGCCGGTGGGTTACGTGCAGCTGAAGCCGGGCGCGAGCGTGCAGCCGGGCGAGCTCGAAACCTGGGTCCGCGAGCGCACGCCCGAGCGCGCCGCCGTTCCGGTGCAGATCATCCCGATCGATCCGATGCCGCTCACCGGGGTCGGCAAGGTGTTCAAGCCGCGGCTGCGCTGGGATGCCGCCGCGCGCGTGTTCACCGGCGTGCTGGCGCCGCTCGCGGACAAGGGCGTGGACTGCAAGGTCCAGGTCGGGCCGCATGGCAGCCATGGCAGCATCGCCACGGTCACCCTCGCCAACGTGCCGGAGCCCGCGCGCGAGGCGCTCACCAGGGAGGTCGACGCCCTGCTCGGCCCGTTCGTGATACGCCACCAGATCGACTACGTATAACGAATGACGGTCACTGACGACAGCATCGGCGCGGCGCGCCGTCCGCTCGACAAGGAGGCGCTGCGGCAAAAATATCGCGAGGAGCGCGACAAGCGGCTGCGGCCGGACGGCAACGACCAGTACCTGGAGTTCAAGGGCCGGTTCGCGCCCTATCTCGACGATCCGTATACGCCGCTGGCTCCGCGCGCGCCGAAGACCGACCACGTCACCTTCGCCTTCGTCGGCGGCGGCTTTGCCGGCCTCGTCACCGGCGCGCGGCTCAGGGAAGCCGGCATCAGCGACGTTCGCATCATCGAGAAGGGCGGCGATTTCGGCGGCACCTGGTACTGGAATCGCTACCCCGGCGCGCAATGCGACACCGCTTCGATGGTGTACATGCCGCTTTTGGAGGAGACCGGGCACCGGCCATCGGAGAAATACGCCCACGCGCCGGAGATCCTGGCGCATTGCCAGCGCATCGGGACGCACTTCGGGCTCTACGAGGAGGCGCTGTTTCACACCTGCGTCGAGCAATTGAGCTGGGACGACGCCCGCGCCTGCTGGCGCATCCGCACCAATCGCGGCGACGACTTCACCGCCCAGTTCGTCGGCATGGGCACCGGGCCGCTGCACGTGCCGAAATTGCCCGGCATTCCCGGCATCGAATCGTTCCGGGGGCATGCCTTCCACACCAGCCGCTGGGACTACGGCTACACCGGCGGCGATCCGTCCGGCGCGCCGATGGAGAGGCTGGCAGACAAGCGCGTCGGCATCATCGGCACCGGCGCCACCGCCGTGCAATGCGTGCCGCATCTGGCGCGCGCCTGCGCCGCCCTCTACGTGTTCCAGCGCACCCCATCATCGGTCGACGTGCGCGCCAACGCGCCGATCGATCCCGGCTGGTTTGCCGGCATCGCGACGCCGGGATGGCAGCAGCGCTGGCTGGAGAATTTCACCGCCAACCAGGCCGGCGGCAGCGCCGAGGAAGACCTGGTGCGGGACGGCTGGACCGACCTGTCGCGGCGCATCCGCGAACGCGTCCTGCTGCTGCCGCGCGAGCAGCGCACTCCGCCGAACATGCTGGCCGCGTTCGAAGACGCCGACAACGAGAAGATGGAAGAGATCCGCGCCCGCGTCGATGCCATCGTCGCCGATCGCGCCACCGCGACGAAGCTGAAGGCCTGGTACCGCCAGCTCTGCAAGCGGCCGTGCTTCCACGACGCCTACCTGCAAGCCTTCAACACGCCCGGCACCCACCTGGTCGACACCGACGGCAAGGGGGTGGAGCGGATCACCGAAGCCGGCGTGGTGGTGGCCGGGACGGAATATCCGCTCGACTGCCTCATCTACGCCTCGGGCTTCGAGGTCGGCACCGCGTATACGCGCCGCGCTGGCTTCGATCTCGCCGGCCGCGACGGCATCAGACTGTCGCAGCACTGGTCCGCCGGCATGCGCTCCCTGCACGGCATCCACGTCCATGGCTTTCCCAACGCCTTCTTCGTGCAGCCGACCCAGGGCGCCAACCTGATCTCCAACGTGCCGCACAACCTCACCGAGTCGGCGCGCACCATCGCCATGGTGGTGCAGCACGCGCGCGACCGCGGCTTTGCCGAAGTCGAGGTGACGGAGGAGGCCGAGAACAAATGGGTCGAGCTGCTGCTCACCGGCGCCGGCCGGATGATCGGCGGGCCGGACTGCACGCCCGGCTATTACAACAACGAGGGCCGCGAGCCGGGCCCGGCGGCCCGCCTCAGCGTGGGCCATCCGGCCGGCCCGCTCGCCTATTTCAAATACATCGACGGCTGGCGCAGCAGCGGCGCCTACGAGGGACTGGCGTTTCGCTGAATGCGTCGTCGCCTCAGCGCGGCTGCTGATCCGCCGGGAGGCAGCACAGGTGCGCACTCCCGGTCGCAAGCAGACGCCCCTCGCAATCCCAAATCCTGCCGTTGACGCCCATCAGGCCACCCGCCGCGATCGGACACTCCTGCTCGATCAGCAACCACTCAGATAACGGAGTGAATTGATGGAACCAGACGCTGACGTCGAGGTTCGGCGCGATGAAGGCGTTGTCGCGGTATCCGTAACTTGCCGCGGGGCCGCCATAGGTGTCCAGCAAGATCAGCCCGCGCGCCGCGTCGACAAAGACATCATCGAAGCAGGCTTTCGGCTGGAAGCGTACCCAGTCGAGGCGCGGCCCACGACGAGGCCCGCGATCGATCGATTGATCCACCGGCCTGCCCTCGATATTGCGCCAGAACGGAAGGCGCAGACCCGCGTCGTCAGGCCACAGCTCCTGATAGCTTCGCAGATCCCGCGGCAAGGGCGCCTGGGGCGCCGACACTCTCTGATGTTGGTATCCCGGCGCGTCGGCCACGGTGCGAATCAGCGCGTGCAGAATCGGCCTGTCGTCCTGGCGCATCTGGACACTGATCGATTCGGAGCGGCGGCCTCGCTTGAGGACCTGAACCTCCAGCGCAACCTCCCTGAACTCCGGAGAACTCAGGAAATGGCAGTTCAGGCTGGCGGGCCGGCGCAGTTCGGCGAGCTGGCTGGCCGCGCGCAGCGCCAATGAAGCCAGGTAGCCGCCATTCGGTCCCCAGATCTCCCAGGACCGCGAAAGTCCGGCGCGATAGCTTCCATTGCTTCCGTGAACCGTCGTTGCTTCGGCGAGATCGGCCGCACCGTTTCGCATTTCCAGGCTCATCCTTGCTCGTGAGAGTTCCCGACGCGCGGCATCAAAGCGAATTCATCTCGCGCCTCACGCCGGGTTGGTGAATTTTCCGCCTGAATTGACTCGTCATGCCCGGCCAGCGCGATCCGTC
>JBKQQE010000419.1:0-3649 GCA_052326245.1 Xanthobacteraceae bacterium
TGGCCATCATCTCGCCGGACATCACGATGTAGATCTCCTGCGCCTTGTTCTCGCGGATCGGCATCGCGAAGCCGCCGCAGACCACGTCGCCCAGCACGTCGTAGGACACGTAGTCGATGTCCTCGTAAGCGCCGTTCTCTTCCAGGAAGTTGATCGAGGTGATGACACCGCGGCCGGCGCAGCCGACGCCTGGCTCCGGCCCGCCGGACTCGACGCACTTGATGTCGCGGTAGCCGATCTTCATGACCTCTTCGAGCTCGAGGTCCTCGACGCTGCCGGCGGCCGCCGCCAGGCTCAGGATGGTGTCCTGGGCCTTGGCGTGCAGGATCAGGCGGGTGGAGTCGGCCTTGGGGTCGCAGCCGACGATCAGGATGCGGTGGCCCATCTCCGCCAGCGCCGCCAGCGTGTTCTGCGAGGTCGTCGACTTGCCGATCCCGCCCTTACCGTAGAATGCGATTTGTCGTAGTGCAGCCATCTTGCTCTCCTTGAGCCAGCCTTCGTTTCAGGTACGCGCAAGCGGCGCGGCATGAAGCTCGATCGATCCTGTCTTGCGGCGCGGTTGCGGAGTTTGCTCTTAGGCCCGCAGCCGACGGCCATTCGCCTTGCACAGCCTGTTTTGCAACGACTGTGCCAGCCGCGCACCTGGCCAGAAATCGCATTGATTAGAGCGGGATAGAGGTTGCGCCCGGAAAATCGCGGGGTTGTTGCAAACCCGACATCGCGATGTCTCGACTGACTTCCGGAAGTGGCGCTGTCTGAAACAAAACAACGCCGGGTCGCGTGCGCCGAGGCCAGGCGACGCCGCCGACCGGGAGCCATGCGTGATCGTGGTATGACGCTTGCTTGACCAGGATGACGGGATCGGCGAGGACGGCACGCGGCCGCGCTCGCGACGCGATCCTCCACCGACCATTCGATCGACGCCACAAGCCGACATCAGCAGAGGCCACTACCCCCATGGACGCTCCGAGCTTGCTCAATCTTCCAACCATCGACGACATCGTCGACAACTTCTCGCTGCTGGAGGACTGGGACGATCGCTACCGCTACGTGATCGAGCTCGGGCGCGAGCTCGCACCGATGCCGCAGGCCGACCGCACCGCATCCAACAAGGTGCAGGGCTGCGCCAGCCAGGTCTGGCTGGCGTCGACGCTGAGTGCCGACGGTGACGGCGCCCGCCTCTTCTTCTTCGGAGACAGCGACGCCCACATCGTGCGCGGGCTCGTCGCCATCCTGCTGGCGCTGGTTTCCGGCAAGCGGGCCGAGGAGATCCTCGCGGCAGATCCGATCGCGCTGTTCGAGCGTCTGGGCCTGCGCGAACATCTGACGCCACAGCGCTCGAACGGGTTTCGATCCATGGTCGTGCGCATCCGTGCCGATGCGGAGCGCGCGCTCGCCATCGCCCCCTGATGCCAGGGCGGCTTGCTCTCCTCATGTCGCCAGCGGCTCGCGCGGCGTTCCCCTTCCGCCTATCCTCGGGGCGCCCGCTCCATCTCGCAGCCGCGCATGATCACGACCGTCGCCAGTGCCGCGAATTTCACGGTGTAGTAGATTTCGCCGAGAAAGCTCCAACTCTCGCAGATCCGGCCGGCGTCGCCTCGCTGGACCACGATCTCGCCGATATCCTTCCGCGGATAAAGACCGTCATTCCTGACCAGCGTCAGCACCCGAACGGTCTCGCCCACCTCGAATTCGCGTCTTCGGGTCCCGCGGGGGGCCAGCGCCACGCGCCGGCGGGAAGTATTGCGGTTGGCCCGGACCCGTGGCACGGCCACCGACATCTTGGACGTCTGTCTCATGCGAAAAACTCCTGCGCCGTGGTGAGCGCCCGCGCCAGGCAATCGATTTCGTCGAACGTGTTGTAGAGGGCGAACGATGCCCGGCACGTTGCCGCGACCCCGAACCGCTCCAGCAGCGGCATCGCGCAATGGGTTCCGGCGCGGATCGCCACGCCCGAGCGATCGATGATGGTCGCGAAGTCGTGCGGATGCGCGCCCTTGACCTCGAACGAGACGATCGCGCCCTTGTCCCGCGCCGTGCCGATGATGCGCACCGAATTGATCTCGCCCAGCCGTTGCTGGGCATAGTCGGTCAGCCTGGTCTCATGCGCCCGGATCCGCGCCTTGCCGATCGATCCGATGTAGTCGATGGCGGCGCCCAGTCCGATCGCCTGAACGATCGGGGGCGTTCCGGCCTCGAACCGGTGCGGCGGCTCGCCGTAGCTGACATGGTCGCGGCTGACCTCGCGGATCATCTCGCCGCCGCCGTTGAACGGTCTCATCACCGCGAGGTGCTCGTGCTTGCCGTAGAGCGCGCCGATGCCGGTCGGTCCGTACAGCTTGTGCCCGGTGATGACGTAGAAATCGCAGTCGATGTCGCGGACGTCGACATCGAGGTGAACCGACGACTGCGCCCCGTCGACCAGCACGGGGATGCCGCGCGCATGGGCGATCCGCACCACTTCCTTGACCGGCACCACGCTGCCGAGAACGTTGGACATCTGCGTGACCGCCACCATTTTGGTGCGGTCGGTCAGCAGCTTCTCGAATTCGTCGATCAGGAAATTGCCGTCATCGTCCACCGGCGCCCACTTGATCACGGCACCGTGGCGCTCGCGCAGGAAATGCCAGGGCACGATATTGGCATGGTGCTCCATGATCGAGAGCACGATCTCGTCGCCGGGCCCGATGCGATCGCGGCCGAAGGTCTGGGCTACGAGGTTGATCGCCTCGGTCGCGCCGCGCGTGAAGACGATCTCGTCGCTGCGTCCAGCGTTGAGAAAGGCTGCGACCTTGTCACGCGCGCCCTCATAGCCTTCGGTCGCCGCGTTAGCGAGGTAATGCAGGCCACGGTGCACGTTGGCGTATTCGGACGTGTACGCCCTGGTCATGCGGTCGAGCACCGCCCGCGGCTTCTGCGCCGAGGCGGCGTTGTCGAGATAGACCAGCGGCTTGCCGTGAACCTGCATGCCGAGGATCGGGAAATCCGCGCGGACGCGCGCGACGTCGTAGCTTCCGTTGGTTACCGCGGGATGCATCGCCTCATCCTCGCTCCCCGAGCCAGGCCAGCGTCGCCGCCAGCAGTGCCTCGCGGACATCTTCATGCGCGATCGCCTCCACGACTTCGGCGGCGAAAGCCTGGATCAGCAGGGCCTCCGCCTCCTTGTCGGGTATGCCGCGGGCCATCAGGTAGAACTTGAGCTGGTCGTCCAGAGACCCGGTCGTCGCGCCGTGGCCGCACTGCACGTCATCGGCGAAGATCTCGAGTTCCGGCTTGCTGTCGGCCTCCGCGCGGTCGGACAGCAGCAAAGCCCGAGCCATCATCTTGGCGTCGGTCTTCTGGGCCTCCCGGCGCACGGTGATCTTGCCCTGGAACACGGCGCGGGCCTCGCCGTCAACCACTGCCTTGAACAGCTCGCGGCTCTGGCCCCCGGCGGCGGCATGATCGATCGCCAGGGTGGTGTCGGCATGCTGCCTGCCTGCCAGCAGGCTGACGCCGCGAAGATCCGTCACCGTGTCGCTGCCCGCAAGCCGCAGGAACAACTGGTTGCGTATGACGGCACCGCCGGTGGTGAAACTGAGCCCGCCGAATTTCACGCGCGCGCCGATTGTCGCCAGCAGCGTCCCGACGTGGAGCGCGGCGTCGCCTT
>JBKQQE010000420.1:0-8716 GCA_052326245.1 Xanthobacteraceae bacterium
GTCATGGTCTACGACAGCATGGTGTCGTCGCTGCCGGCCGTCACGCTGGCGCTGATCGCCGCCGGCGGCCTGATGTATACGCTCGGCGTAATTTTCCACGTCTGGGAACGGCTGCGCTTCCAGAACGCGATCTGGCACAGCTTTGTCTTGCTGGGCGCGGCATGCCATTATTCGGCGGTTCTGGACCTGATTCTGGCCTGAGCCCCGGCTGCGGCCGGCTTTCGTATACAATCAAAAAAATCGGAGGGTCCCATGCACGTGCAGGGCAAGATCGTCGTCGTCACCGGCGGCGCCAACGGCATCGGCAAGGCGCTGGCGGAGGCGTTTCACCGCGAGGGCGCGGCGAAGGTCGTGGTCGCCGATCTCGATGTCGCCAATGCCGACAAGGTCGCGGCGTCGGTCGGCGGCGCGGCATTCCGCGCCAACGTCGGCAGCGAGGACGACATCCGCGGCCTGATTGAACAGACCGAGGCGCGGTTCGGACCGATCGACCTGTTCTGCTCCAATGCCGGCATCGGCGGCGGCTTCGATCCGCTTTCGGTCAATGCCGGCGGCACCTCGGACGAGCCCTGGATGAAGAGCTGGGCCGTCAACGTGATGGCCCACGTCTATGCCGCGCGCCACCTGGTGCCGCGGATGAAGGCGCGCGGCGGCGGCTATTTCCTCAACACCGTGTCGGCGGCGGGGCTGTTGTCGCAGGTCGGCAGCGCCGCCTACTCGACCACCAAGCATGCCGCGGTCGGCTTTGCCGAAAATCTCGCGATTTCGCACAAGGCGCACGGCATCAAGGTCTCGATCCTGTGTCCGCAGGGCGTCGACACCAACATGCTGCGCGGTCTGCCCAAGGGACCGCAATCGGCCGACGGCAACCTGCAGCCGGAGGAGGTAGCGACTTCGGCACTCGCGGGCATCGCCAACGAGCAGTTCCTGATCCTGCCGCATCCGCAGGTCGCGACCTACATGCGCGCCAAGCTCGACAACTACGACCGCTGGATCGGCGGCATGGCCAAGATCCAGGCCAAGCTGCGGGAGGCGGCGGGGCAGTAGGGGTGCAGCACACGTCGTCCCCCGGCCGCAGGACCGGGGGACCCAGTACGCCGCCACGTTGCGGCTCGATCGCAGGCGCCCTGGAATACTGGATCGTCCGGTCAAGCCGGACGATGACGCTGAGTTTGAGGGTGGGTCTCGTCGCACAACCAAGTCGTCGTTCGAACTGGTTCGGCGGCGTTGCAGAAAAGCGCCCCCTACCAGCTCGCCGTGCCCTTCATGGTCGGCTGGCCTGCGGCATTGGCGGTCCATAGCGCGAGCCCGTCGGCGGTCTCGTCGGCGTTGATGCTGAACTCGGCGCCGTCGAACAGCGGTGCGACGCCGCGGTAGTCGAAGCTGTTCGGGGGCGTTCCACCATGTAGCTCGGCGGCGAAATTGGTCAGCAGCGCGGCCTGCAGCGGGCCGTGGAACACCAGCCCCGGATAGCCCTCGACCTTGGTGACGTAGTCGCGGTCGTAGTGGATGCGGTGGCCGTTGAAGGTCAGTGCCGAATAGCGAAACAGCAGCACCGGATCGGCCATGTGGCTGCGGCGATGCTCGCCGGGCGCGGGGGCGGCGGCCGGCGCCACCGGCGTCGGCGCGGCGCCGACCGCCTCGCGATAGACGATGTCCTGGCGCTCGCTGACGGCGACGCCGCGCGGCGTGGTGATCTCGTGGTTCACGGTGACGAAGCACAGCGTGCCGCTGCCGCCCTGCTTGAGCGTCACGTCGACGATGCGCGAGGATCGGGTGACTTCGTCGCCGACGCGGATCGCGTCATGGAAGGTCAATTTGCCGCCGGCCCACATCCGGCGCGGCAGCGGCACCGGCGGCAGGAAGCCGCCGCGATCGGGATGGCCATCGGGACCGAGCGCCGACATCGGCGCCACCGGTTGCGCCAGGCACCAGTGCACGGTGAGCGGGGCGGCGTCGCCCTTGACCGGCGTGCCGATGTCGAGAAACAGCGTGGCGCGCAGGGCCTTGGTCAATTGCGGCGTCACCAGGTCGGTGGCGCTGTCGGTATTGCCGATCCAGCGGCGCAGGTGATCGAGGTCGACGGCTTCGCTCATGCGGAGGCCTTTCCTGTCGGGGGCGCGGGGCGGAGCAGGTCGTCGTGCTGACCCACCGCCGGCACCGCGCCGTAGCTGGGCGCGGCGCCCGCAAACTGCGCGCCCGGCGCCGGATAGCTCACCGGACCGGCCGGCGTCTCGACCGTGACGCGGCGCAAGTGCGGATGCGCGGTGAGATCGGCCATGGTGTTGACCTCGGCGAAGGCGATGTCTGCCTTGTCGAGGCGCGCGAGCAGCGTATCGCGCGACAGCGTCGCGAACACGTCGCCGACGGTCTTGTCGGTCAGCGCGCGGTTGCGCACCCGCTCCACCATGTTGGCGAAGCGCGGATCGTCCGGCAGCGCCGGCGCGTCCAGCACGTCGGCGCAGAGTTTCTTCCACTCCCGCTCGCTCTGGATCGAAATCAGGATGTCCTTGCCGTCGCGCGAGCGAAACACGCCGTAGGGCGCGATCGAAGGATGCGCAAGGCCCATGCGCTGCGGCGGATTGCCGGCTTCGGCGTTCAGCAGCGGCACCGTCAGCCAGTCGGCCATGACGTCGAACATCGAGACCCGGATATCGGCGCCATGGCCGCTGCGCGCGCGCCCGATCAGCGCCTCCAGCACCGCGGCCTGCGCGGCGGCGCCGGTGGCGACGTCGACGATCGAGACGCCGACGCGCGAGGGGCCTTCCGGCCCGCCGGTGATCGAGGCAAGGCCGCTCTCGGCCTGGATCAGCAAGTCGTAGGCCTTGCGCTGGGCGTAAGGACCCTCGTCGCCGTAGCCGGTGATGGTGCAGGTGATCAGCGCCGGATAGTCGCGATGCAGCCGCTCCAGCGAAAAGCCGAGCTTGTCCATCGAGCCCGGCTTCAGGTTCTGCACCAGCACGTCGGCGCCGGCGATCAACGCCTCCAGCTTGCGCCGTCCGTCGTCGCCGGCAAGATCGATCACGACCGATTTCTTGCCGCGGTTGAGCCAGACGAAGTAGCTGCTCTGGCCCTTCGCCGCGGCGTCATAGCCGCGCGCGAAATCGCCTTCGGGGCGCTCGACCTTGATCACGGTGGCGCCGGCATCCGCCAGCCGCGAGGTGGCGAAAGGCGCGGCAACCGCCTGTTCGACCGCGATGACGGTGACGCCCTCGAGCGGCAGCATGAACCCTCCGGCGGCCTAGTAGGAGCGTGGCATGCCGAGCACGTTCTCGGCGATAAACGACAGGATCAGGTTGGTCGAGATCGGCGCCACCTGGTACAGCCGGGTCTCGCGCAATTTGCGCACGAAATCTTTTTCCGCGGCGAAGCCTAAGCCGCCGTGGGTCTGCACGCAGGCGTTGGCCGCGTCCCACGAGGCGTCGGCCGCAAGCATCTTGGCCATGTTGGCCTCGGCGCCACAGTCGATCCCGGCCTCGTATTTGTGGGTCGCGTCCCTCACCATCAGCTCGGCGGCGCGCATCGCCGCGTAGGCCTTGGCGATCGGAAACTGCACGACCTGGTTCTGGCCGATCGGCCGGCCGAACACCACGCGTTCGCGGGCGTAGCCGCTGGCCTTGGCGATGAACCATTTGGCGTCGCCGATACATTCGGCCGCGATCAGGATGCGCTCGGCGTTCATGCCGGAGAGGATGTAGCGGAAGCCCTTGCCCTCCTCGCCGATCAGGTTTTCCGCCGGCACCCGCAGGTTGTCGAAGAACACTTCCGTGGTGGCGTGGTTCATCATGGTGCGGATCGGGCGGATCGTCAGCCCGTTGTTCCTGGCCGCCTTCATGTCGACGATGAAGACCGAGAGGCCGTCGGTGCGCTTCTTCGCCTGCTCCTTCGGCGTGGTGCGCGCCAACAGGATCATCAGGTCGGAATGCTCCGCGCGGCTGGTCCAGATCTTCTGGCCGTTGACCACGTAGTGGTCGCCGTCGCGCCGCGCGAAGGTCTTGAGCGAGGAGGTGTCGGTGCCGCTGGTCGGCTCGGTGACGCCGAAGGCCTGCAGTCGCAACTCGCCGCTAGCGATGCGCGGCAGCCATTTCGATTTCTGGGCGTCGTTGCCGTGCCGAAGCAGCGTGCCCATGGTGTACATTTGCGCGTGGCAACCGCCGCCGTTGCAGCCGGCGCGCTGGATTTCCTCGAGGATCGCCGCTGCGGCGGAGAGCTTCAGCCCGGCGCCGCCGTATTCCTCGGGAATCAGCACGGAGAGATACCCCGCCTTCGTCAGCGCATCGACGAACGCGGCGGGGTAGGCCATCTCGCGGTCGAGCGCACGCCAGTAATCGCCGGGGAACTGGCCGCAAAGTTTCGCGACAGCTTCACGGATATCCTTGAATTCATCGGGTTCGGTCATCGGGTCAGCGCGTATCGTCGGCGGGAGAGACGGGAGCGGTCGCCGGTAGATCGACGACCCGCTGGGTGGCGATGCCGAACGCGCACAGGCGCTCGACGCCCTTTTTCTGAGTGATCACCTCGATCTTTGCAACGCCAATCGTGCCGCCGCTTTGCATGGCTTCCGCGCGGGCTATGATTTCATCGCCGTCCGCGGGGCTGAGAAAGTTGATCTTGATCTCCACCGTGACCCCGATACGGCCCTCGGGCAGGGCGCTGGTCACCGCGGCGCCGGCGGGCTAGTGGTCCGATTCTAACATTCGCATCCATTGCAGCTTGCTCACTTGCGAATGTTAGAATCGATAGACCACTAGCAAGTATCGGTTTCCAGTGGAGTTTTGGATTTGACATTCGCGTCGCGAGCCCGCGGCTAGGTGGCTGGCGAATGTCAAATCCGCTCCACTGGTCGGCGAGGCCCGCGATCACCCCGCCGTGGAAATGTCCGGCGAACTGCAGCAGGTCGGGCCGCCGCGTCATCGCGAGGCTCACGCGCCCCAGCGCCGCGTCGACCACCCGCATGCCCGACGCCTGCGGGTACCCCGGCATCGTCATGATGCGGTGGAGCAGGCTCATCGGATTGGTTCTGGTCATCGCCGGCGGATCGCCTTCAGGACGGAATTCGCACCGGCAACACCTCATAGCCGCGCACGAAGCTGGAATAGACCCGCTTCGGCTCGCCCACCACCTCGATGCGGTCGAACCGTTTCAGCATCTCCTGCCAGACGATCTTCAGCTGCAATTCGGCAAGCCGCATGCCGACGCAGCGGTGGATGCCGAAGCCGAACGACAGATGCGTGCGGGGACGGGCGCGATCGATGATGAAGTCGTTGGGGTTCTCGATGGCTTCCTCGTCGCGGTTACCCGAGACGTACCACATCACGACCCGGTCGCCCTTGCGAATGGTCTTGCCGCCGAGCTCGGTATCGACCAGCGCGGTGCGCCGCATGTGCGCCAGCGGCGTCTGCCAGCGGATGACTTCCGGCACCATCGAGTCGATCAGCGCCGGATTGCTGCGCAGCTTCTGGTATTGCTCGGGGTGTTCGTTCAGGGCGAGCACCGAGCCGCTCATGGTGTTGCGGGTGGTGTCATTGCCGCCGACGATCAACAGGATGATATTGCCCATCAGGTTGTCGGGGTCCATGTGCCGCGTGGCGTCGTTATGCGCCATCATCGAGATCAGGTCGTTTCGCGGCTCGGCGTTGACGCGTTCGTTCCAGAGCTTGGCGAAATAGCCCGCGCACTCGTCCATCTCGGCCCGGCGCTGTTCCTCGGATTCGACGATCATGCTCTTTGGCAGCGCGGTGGAGACATCGGACCAGCGCGTCAGCTTGCGCCGCTCCTCCCATGGAAAGTCGAACAGGGTTGCCAGCATCTGCGTCGTCAATTCGATCGACACGCGATCGACGAAATTGAAGGTCTCGTCGCGCGGCAGCGCGTCGAGCACGCGGCCCGAGCGCTCGCGGATCAGAATGGCGAGTTCATCCAGATGCTCCGGCGTGAACATCGGCGACACGGTCTTGCGCTGCGCGCCATGTCGCGGCTCGTCCATCGCGATGAAGCTGGGCCAGTCATATCCCGGGGGCGCGTCGCGGATCGCGATGCCGCCGAGGCTGACGTCCGAGGAGAAGATGCCCTGACTGGTGTCGACATGCATGATGTCGTGATACTTGGTGACCGACCAATAGGGTTCGATCGGCGCGTTGGTGCAGTAGTGCACCGGCTCCTCCTTGCGCAGCCGCTCGAAATACGGCCACAGCGTATCGTTCTGGAACAGCCGCGGCGCCCCGGGATGAAAGTCCTTCAGCGGCGTGGCATAGGCCTCCTCGCGCGCGGCGCGCTGCAGCTCGCTGTTGTCGGCCCTGAAGGCGGTCTGGATGTTCATCGTTCATCGATTCCAAAGTGAGAGACAAGTCAGCCGGGAATGCGGACCGGCAGGGTTTCATAGCCCTTGACGAAGCTGGAAAACACCCGCTGCGGCTCGCCGACCACCTCGATGCGCTCGAACCGCTTCAGGATTTCCTCCCAGACGATCCTGAGCTGCAGTTCGGCCAGCCGCATGCCGATGCAGCGGTGGATGCCGAAGCCGAACGAGAGGTGCTGGCGCGGCCGGGCGCGGTCGATGATGAAGCGGTCGGCCTGTTCGATCACGGTGTCGTCGCGGTTGCCCGAGACATACCACATGATCACCTTGTCGCCCTTCTTGATCTGTTTGCCGCCGAGTTCGGTGTCGCGCAGCGCCGTGCGCCGCATATGGGCGAGCGGCGTCTGCCAGCGGATCACTTCCGGCACCATGGTCTCGATCAGCGCCGGATTGGCGCGCAGCTTGGCGTACTGGTCGGGATTTTCGTTCAGCGCCAGCACCGAGCCGGTCATGGTGTTGCGGGTGGTGTCGTTGCCGCCGACGATCAGGAGCACCATGTTGCCGAGCAGCGTGGCCGGATCCATGCCGCGGGTCGCCTCGGCATGGGCCATCATGGAGATCAGGTCGCCCTTGGGCGGGGCATTCAGCCGCTCCTGCCACAGCTTGCCGAAATAGGCGCCGCACTGCTCGAGTTCGGCCTGGCGGACCCGCTCGGCTTCCTGGTCCAGGGGCACCGTCGTCGCCACGTCCGACCAGTGGGTCAGCTTGCGCCGCTCCTCCCAGGGAAAATCGAACAGCAAGGCCAGCATCTGGGTGGTCAGTTCGACCGACACCCGGTCGACCCAGTCGAAGGTCTCGTTGCGCGGCAGGCTGTCGAGGCACTGCGCCGTGCGACCGCGGATGCCGTCCGCGAGCAGGTCGAGGTTTTGCGGCGCGAACATCGGCGACACGGTCTTGCGCTGCTCGGCATGCTTGGGCTGGTCCATGGCGATGAACATCGGCCGCCTGAATTTTTCCGCGGCGTCGCGAATGGTGATGCCGCCGAAGCTGGCTTCCGACGAGAAGATCTCGTGGCTGGTATCGACCTGCATGATGTCGTTGTACTTGGTCACTGACCAATACGGGCCGAACATGCTGGCGCGACAGTAGTGCACCGGATCCTCGCGGCGCAGGCGTTCGAAATAGGGCCAGAAGGTATTGGTGCGGAACAGCTCCGGATTGCCCGGGTCGAAATCCTCGAGCGGCGTGGCGTAGGCCTTGGCGCGCGCGCTTTGCATCGGGTCGGCCGTGGCGGCCTGAAACGCGAGGTTCATGGAAGCTCTCCCTTGGCGCTGTTCCTGGTGCCGACGGAGACCGCGAGGCGCGGTCCGATGTCGTAGGCCGGTCCGGTCAGCTTGTTGTCGCAATTACATCCCGTTCGCCGGGCGGGAGCAAGGCGGAAGCGGCGGGAGGGAGCCGCCTTTCGCCTAGCGGAATTCTCCGGACGCGTCGCCTAGGTGACTGAACCAAGCCCTTGAAGATGCTTTGGAAAGCGCGACCGTCTCCGGCGCGACAAAGGGCGCCATCAAATGTAAAATTCCAGTGCAGTATGGATGTGACATTCGCTTTGAGGACGCGCATGACTGAAACGATGTCAAATCCGCCGCATGAGCAACCGGGGGGATACCAAGAGTCATGATTCCGAACGCGCACAGCATGTTCAATTTCGACCTCGGCGAGACCGCCGACGCGATCCGCGAAACGGTGCGCGATTTCGCCACCAACGAAATCGCCCCGCGCGCCGCCGAGATCGACAAGAGCAACCAGTTTCCCCGCGACATCTGGCCGAAAATGGGAGCGCTGGGGTTGCACGGCATCACCGTCGAGGAGAGCTACGGGGGATCGGGCCTGGGCTACCTCGAACACTGTCTCGCGGTGGAGGAAATCTCGCGGGCTTCGGCCGCGGTCGGGCTGTCCTACGGCGCCCATTCCAACCTCTGCGTCAACCAGATCCGGCGCAACGGCAACGAGGCGCAGAAGCACAAGTATCTGCCGAAGCTGATCTCCGGCGAACATGTCGGCGCGCTGGCGATGTCGGAGCCCGGGGCCGGATCCGACGTGGTCTCGATGACGACGCGGGCGGACAAGAAGGGCGACCGCTACGTCATCAACGGCAGCAAGATGTGGATCACCAACGGCCCGATCGCCGAGACACTGGTGGTCTATGCCAAGACCGATCCCGCCGCCGGTCCGCGCGGCATCACCGCATTCCTGATCGAAAAGGGCATGAAGGGGTTCTCCACCGCGCAGAAACTCGACAAGCTCGGCATGCGCGGATCCGACACCGGCGAACTGGTGTTCGAGGACTGCGAGGTGCCGGCCGAGAACGTGCTGGGACCGGAGAACGGCGGCGCGGGCGTCTTGATGAGCGGGCTCGAC
>JBKQQE010000421.1:0-5308 GCA_052326245.1 Xanthobacteraceae bacterium
GTGTTCCGCACCCAGCAGGGCGGCATCCTCGGCATGTTCAACATGTTCGCCGGCGGCGGCATCCACCGCATGGCGATCTTCGCGCTGAACATCATGCCGTATATCTCGGCGTCGATCATCATCCAGCTCCTCACCACCGTTTCGCCGACGCTCGAAGCGTTGAAGAAGGAGGGCGAGTCCGGCCGCAAGATGCTCAACCAGTACACCCGCTATCTCACGGTGCTGCTGGCGGCGTTCCAGTCCTACGGCATCGCGGTCGGTCTGGAAGGCGCCGGCAACGTGGTCAGCGACCCCGGCCTGTTCTTCCGCGTCTCCACCGCGATCACGCTGACCGGCGGCACCATGTTCCTGATGTGGCTCGGCGAGCAGATCACCTCGCGCGGCATCGGCAACGGCATCTCGCTCATCATTCTGTCCGGCATCGTCGCCGAACTGCCCACCGCGATCGCCAACACGCTCGAGCTGGGCCGTCAGGGCGCGCTGTCGACCGGCATCATCCTGCTGGTGATCATCATGGCGGTCGCCGTGATCGCGTTCATCGTGTTCATGGAGCGGGCGCAGCGGCGGCTGTTGATCCAGTATCCGAAGCGCCAGGTCGGCAACAAGATGTTCGAGGGCCAGACCTCGCATCTGCCGCTCAAGCTCAACACCTCGGGCGTGATTCCGCCGATCTTCGCCTCGTCGCTGCTGCTGCTGCCGACGACGGTGGCGAACTTCAACGCGGGCAGGGGCCCGGAGTGGTTTCAGTGGGTGACGACCCAGCTCAGCCACGGCCGGCCGCTGTTTCTGATCCTCTATCTCGCGCTGATCGTGTTCTTCGCCTTCTTCTACACCGCGATCGTCTTCAACCCGACCGAAACGGCCGACAATCTCAAGAAGCACGGCGGCTTCATTCCCGGCATCCGTCCGGGTGAGCGGACCGCGGAATACATCGATTACGTGCTGTCGCGAATCACGGTGTTGGGCGCTATCTATCTGGCCATCGTCTGTCTGATTCCCGAAATCCTGATTTCCTACGCGTCGGTGCCGTTCTATTTCGGGGGCACCTCTCTCCTGATCGTGGTCAGCGTGACGATGGATACCGTGGCTCAGGTGCAGGGCTACTTGCTGGCCCACCAGTATGAGGGCCTGATCAGGAAATCGAAATTGAGGGGCCGTCGCCGATGAGATTGATCCTTCTCGGGCCGCCGGGGGCGGGCAAGGGAACGCAGGCGAAATTACTCGTTGAACGCTATGGTATCGTGCCGCTGTCGACCGGCGACATGCTGCGCGCGGCGGTGGCGGCTGCAACGCCGATCGGCCTCAAGGCCAAGGACATCATGGCCAGCGGTGGCCTGGTGCCCGACGACGTGGTGATCGGGATCATCGCCGATCGCATCGAGGAGCCCGACGCCGCCAAAGGCTTCATCCTCGACGGTTTCCCGCGAACTGTGCCGCAGGCGGAAGCGCTTGACCGCCTGCTCGCGGATCGTGGGCTCAAGCTCGACGGCGTGATCGAGCTGCGCGTCAACGAGAGCGCGCTGCTGCAGCGGGTCGAGGCCCGCGTCGCGCAAATGCAGGCCCGCGGCGAGACGGTACGGATCGACGATACCCCCGAGGTGCTGAGCAAGCGGCTGGCGGCCTACCGCGCCCAGACCGAGCCGCTGGTACATTATTACTCCGAGCGGCGCATGCTCATGACCATCGACGGCATGATGCCGATCGACGAGGTTACCCGCGAGATCGATCGCGTGCTGACCGCCGTGGTGGCAGCGGAGCGGCAGGGCGCCCGGAAGCCCGGCAAGGGCAGGACCTCGACGGCACGGCGGACCGTCAAATCGGCCCGCGGCCGGGTGGGGACGACGAAACCGGCCAAGAAGGCAACCCGGAAGGCGGCCAAGGCTGCTCCTGCTGCCAAGAAAGCGGCCAGCAAGCCGGCCAAAACGGCTCCCAAGAAGGCTTCCAGCAAGGCGGCCAAGGCCGGAACCAGGAAGGGCGCCGCCAAGTCCGCCCGACGCTCCGGCACGAAGGGCCGCAAGGCAGCCAAAACCAGGGTTTCGAACGCCAAACGGAGCGTAAAAAAGCCCTCCAAAGCCCGCGCCAAGGCGGCAAGGCGGTTGACGAAACGACGTTGAATCCTTTAATAAAGCCCGCATCCAGTCGGATAGTTTCCAACGATGCCGGGCCCCAAGAGAATCATGGGGAGGGCGTCGTGTTTGCGTTTGTAAACACCGCCCGAGGACAGACCAAGAAAGCCGGCCTTAGCCGGTAACAGGAGCAAGAACCGTGGCCCGTATCGCCGGCGTCAACATTCCGACCAACAAGCGCGTGCTGATCGCGCTGCAGTACATTCACGGCATCGGCCAGAAGAACGCCGCCGAGATCCTCGAGAAGACCAAGATCCCGGTCGATCGTCGCGTCGCGCAGCTCAGCGACCAGGAAGTGCTGCAGATCCGCGAAGTGATCGACCGCGACTACCTCGTCGAGGGCGACCTGCGTCGCGAGGTCGGCATCAATATCAAGCGTCTGATGGATCTCGGCTGCTATCGCGGGCTGCGGCATCGCCGTGGCCTTCCGGTGCGTGGCCAGCGTACCCATACCAACGCGCGCACCCGCAAGGGACCCGCCAAGGCGATTGCCGGCAAGAAGAAGTAAACACCGGCCATCGCGGCCGAAGACCGGGCGGTGGCGTGACCATCCGCTCGGCGCGTATCGCAATTTTGAAATTCCCCAGCGTCCGGAATGACGGACGCGCTTGAAGGAAGAAACCATGGGTAAAGAGGCCACTCGCGTTCGTCGTCGCGAACGCAAGAACATTGCATCCGGCATCGCGCACGTGAACTCGTCGTTCAACAACACGACCATCACCATCACCGACGCGCAGGGCAACACCATCGCCTGGTCGTCGGCCGGAACGATGGGCTTCAAGGGCTCGCGCAAGTCGACCCCATACGCGGCCCAGGTGGCTGCCGAGGACGTCTCCAAGAAGGCCCAGGAACACGGCATGCGCACGCTCGAAGTCGAGGTCGCGGGACCGGGTTCGGGTCGCGAATCGGCGCTGCGCGCGCTGCAGGCGGCGGGCTTCACGGTGACCTCGATCCGCGATGTCACCACCATCCCGCACAACGGCTGCCGTCCGCGCAAGCGTCGCCGCGTGTGATGGTCGCGCGGACGTCGTCCGCGCCTATTCGACGAATTTGTTGCGCGGCATGATCCGCGATCTCCAACGCCAGTAATTCAGATGGCATGGGTGAAACAGTGACGATCCAGAAAAATTGGCAAGAACTGATCCGACCGAACAAGCTGCACGTCACGCCGGGCACCGACCCGACCCGCTTCGCGACCGTGGTCGCCGAGCCGCTCGAGCGCGGTTTCGGCCAGACCCTGGGCAACGCGCTGCGCCGCATTCTGTTGTCGTCGCTGCAGGGCGCGGCGGTGCAGTCGGTGCACATCGACGGCGTGCTGCACGAGTTCTCCTCGATCGCCGGCGTGCGCGAGGACGTCACCGACATCGTCCTCAACATCAAGGATATCTCGATCAAGATGCAGGGCGAAGGCCCCAAGCGCATGGTCGTGAAGAAGCAGGGCCCGGGCGTGGTGACGGCCGGCGACATCCAGACCGTCGGCGACGTCGTCGTGCTCAACCCGGAGCTGCAGATCTGCACGCTCGACGAGGGCGCGGAAATCCGCATGGAGTTCACCGTCAATGCCGGCAAGGGCTACGTCGCCGCGGAGCGCAACCGCCCCGAGGACGCCCCGATCGGCCTGATCCCGGTCGACAGCCTGTTCTCGCCGGTGCGCAAGGTGTCGTACAAGGTCGAAAACACCCGCGAGGGCCAGATCCTCGACTACGACAAGCTGACGCTGACCATCGAGACCAACGGTGCGATCACGCCGGAGGACGCGCTGGCCTATTCGGCCCGGATTCTGCAGGACCAGCTCAACGTCTTCGTCAACTTCGAAGAGCCGCGCAAGGAAGTCACCACCGAGGTCATCCCGGATCTGGCGTTCAACCCGGCCTTCCTCAAGAAGGTCGACGAGCTCGAGCTGTCGGTGCGTTCGGCGAACTGCCTGAAGAACGACAACATCGTCTACATCGGCGACCTGGTGCAGAAGTCGGAAGCGGAAATGCTCCGCACCCCGAATTTCGGCCGCAAGTCGCTCAACGAGATCAAGGAAGTGCTGGCCCAGATGGGGCTGCACCTCGGCATGGAAGTGCCCGGTTGGCCGCCGGAGAACATCGACGAGCTGGCCAAGCGCTTCGAGGATCATTACTGATCCGCTTCATCCTGGCGGCTGGGCGTCCCGGCCGCCATCACGGGCGAACGCAGGAAGCCCACCTGAGAACATGTCCGACGAGCAGTCGCGGCAGACCAAAGCGAAGGAATAAGTCATGCGTCACGGCAAGGTTCACCGCAAGCTCAACCGCACCGCCGAACACCGGCGGGCGATGTTCGCCAACATGTCCGCCGCGCTGATCAAGCATGAGCAGATCGTCACCACTTTGCCGAAGGCGAAGGAGTTGCGGCCGATCGTCGAGAAGCTGATCACGCTCGGCAAGCGCGGCGGCTTGGCGTTGCGCCGCCAGGCCATCGGCGAGATCCGCGACGTCGAGCAGGCCAAGAAGCTGTTCGACGTGCTGGCGCCGCGCTACAAGGACCGCCAGGGCGGCTATACCCGGATCATCAAGGCCGGCTTCCGCTACGGCGATAACGCTGCAATGGCCGTGATCGAGTTCGTCGACCGCGACGTCGACGCCAAGGGCCTGGACTCCGGCCCGGTCCAGGAGAAGGTCGTCGAGGCCGCGTAAGCGCCTCTCGTACTGTCAGACTTTCAGAAAGCGGCGCCGGGGCGCCGCTTTTTTGTTGGGCGATCAAGCCGCGCGACGGCTTGGGCGCCATGGCGCGGCGCCGCGGCGGCTCAGGTCCAGCCCTCCAGCACCAGTTTGCCGGTGGTGCGGCCGCTCTCGATTGCAGAGTGGGCAGCTTTGAGATTTTCGGCCGTGATCCTGCCGACCACCTTGTCGAGGGTGCTGCGCAGCACGCCGTTGTCGATCAGATTGGCCACGTCATTGAGCAGCCGGTGCTGCGCGATCATGTCGGCGGTCTGGAAGCTCGAGCGCGTGAACATCGCTTCCCAGTGCAGCGACGCCGCCTTCGCCTTCAGCAGCATGACGTTCAGCGTCGCCGGATCGTCGATCAGCCCGATCTTGCCCTGCGGCGCCAGGATATCGACCAGCACCGGCTGCTCAATGACGTGGCCAATCTGATCGACAACGGCGTGCTGCGCAGCACCCTCGACAAGGTGGTCGGCAGGATCACGGCCGAAA
>JBKQQE010000422.1:0-8078 GCA_052326245.1 Xanthobacteraceae bacterium
TGCTGCTTGTGACCTACGGCGTCGGCGCGGCGCTGCCGATGCTGGCTATCGCCCATGGCGGCCAACTCATGACCACGCGCGTGCGCCGCGTCGCGCGCTTCGCGCCGCGCCTGCAGCAGGCGTTCGGCGTGGTGGTGATCGGCTTCGCCGTGGCGACCTACCTGCAATACGACGCCGAACTGGTGGCGTGGCTGACCGCATTCTACCCGACCGGCAATCCCGGTCTTTGACGAGAGGAGACCAACATGAAGGCGAACATTTCGCTGCAGACCCCGATCGCGGCCGCGATCATCGCGGCGGCGGGCCTGATTGGCGCGGCCGCGCCGGCCGCAAGCTTCGACCAGGTCGGGACGCAGAGCGCCGAGACCAGCGTGAGGCTTGCCGAACTGCGGCCCGGTGCGCCGGATTTCGTCGGGCTCACCGGCTGGCTCAACTCGGCGCCGCTGACCATCGGGGCGTTGCGGGGCAAGGTGGTGCTGGTCGATTTCTGGACCTATGGCTGCATCAATTGCGTCCGCACCCTGCCCTTTGTGACGAAACTCTATGAACGCTACAAGAACGCCGGGCTGGTCGTGGTCGGCATTCACACGCCGGAATTCCCGTTCGAGGCCTCCGCCGGCAATGTCAGGGCGGCGCTGCAGCGCCACGGCATCACCTACCCGGTCGCGCAGGATAACAACTCGGCGACGTGGAACGCGTTCGGCAACCAGTACTGGCCGGCCCAGTATGTCATCGATCGCAACGGCCGGATCGTGTTCAGCCATGCCGGCGAAGGCGCCTATGACACCATCGAAGCGACCGTCCAGAGCCTGCTGAACGACAGGGGCTGAGCCGCGCCGCCCGGGAGGCCGACCGCCGCGCCGGCGATGCCGAAAGGCCGCATCGCCGCGCGGATGTCGATGTCACGGTGCCGCGGCCGGGCGGTTGCGCTTGCCAGTTGCAGGGCGCTAAGGTTTGATGGCGCGTGCGCGCGGTCCGCCGCTGACTCGTTCACGGCAACCGTTGCCGTCTGTCCGCCGCAAGGGGTTTCACCATGAAGATTGCCCGCCTCCTGCTCCCGGTCGTCGCGCTGGCATTGCTGCTGACGCCGCTGCCACGGGCCGCCGCACAGAACAACGATGACGGCGACCGGCCGGGCTACGTGCCGGCGCCCGAGGAGGAGCAGCTGCCGCCGCAATACCAGCGCACCATGGTGTTCTACCGAACCACCGAAGCGCCCGGCACCATCATCATCCAGACCTCGGAACGCTACCTCTACCTGATCCAGGGCGAGGGCCGGGCCTTGCGCTACGGCATCGGGGTTGGCCGCGACGGCTTCCAGTGGCAGGGCCTGCTGAAGATCTCGCGCAAGGCGGAGTGGCCGGACTGGACGCCGCCGCCGGAAATGATCGAGCGCCAGCCCTACCTGCCGCGCTTCATGGCCGGCGGCCCGGGCAACCCGCTCGGCGCCCGCGCGCTCTACCTCGGCGCCACCGTCTATCGCATCCACGGCACCAACATGCCGCAGACCATCGGAACCGCGGTGTCCTCGGGATGCTTCCGGCTGGTCAACGTCGACGTCATGGATCTGTTCGATCGCGTCCCGGTCGGGACCAAGGTCGTGGTGCGGCAGAAGCCGGAATTGTGATGGCAGCACCAGTCCGCTTTCGGTTCATTGCGTAGAGTTTCAAGGGGCAACAGATGTGGAATTTCCGGACCGGGCTGCTGATCGGCTGCGTCGTCGCGTTGGCCGTGGCGGCCGGGGCGTTCGGCTACACCCGCTACGACACCCACACGCTGAAGCGGGTGATGCGGCGCGGCGAGGTGCTGTGCGGCGTCAACACCGGCCTGCCCGGATTCTCCAATCCCGACGACAAGGGCAACTGGAGCGGCTTCGACGTCGACTACTGCCGCGCCATCTCGGCGGCGATCTTCGACGATCCCAACCGCGTCAAGTTCGTCCCGCTCGACGCCAACGAGCGCTTCAAGGAACTGCAGAAGCGCAAGGTCGACGTGCTGGCGCGCAACTCCACCTGGAGCATGTCGCGCGAGACCGAGTTCGAGCTGCATTTCGCCGCCGTCAACTACTATGACGGCCAGGGCTTCATGGTGCGCCGGGCGCGCAAGGTGGATTCCGCGCTGGAACTCGACCACAGCAAGGTCTGCGTGCAGGCCGCCACCACCACGCAGCTCAACCTCGCCGACTACTTTCGCGCCAACCACATGAGCTACGAAGAGGTCAAGCTGCCCAAGCTCGACGACGTGCTGAAGGCCTATGACGACGGCAAGTGCGACACGCTGACGACCGACGTGTCGCAGCTCTACGCCCTGCGCCTGCGGCTCAACGCGCCGGACGACCACGTCATCCTGCCGGACGTGATTTCCAAGGAACCGCTGGCGCCGGTGGTTCGGCACCGCGACGACAACTGGCTCCTGATCAACAAGTGGGTGTTCTACGCCATGGTCAATGCCGAGGAGCTCGGCGTCACCTCGAAAAACATCGACGCGGCGCTGAAGTCGGACAAGCCCGACGTCAAGCGGCTGGTCGGCACCGAGGGCAACTATGGCGAGGATCTCGGGCTGACCAAGGACTGGGCCGCGCGGATCATCCGCCATGTGGGCAACTACGGCGAAGTCTATGACCGCAATGTCGGCGCCGGCTCCAAGCTGGCGATTCCGCGCGGGCTGAACCAACTGTGGACCAACGGCGGCATCCTGTACGCGCCGCCGATCAGGTAGGGCCCAGTCATTCCGGAAGCCGCGCAAGCGGCTATCCGGAATCTCGATGCTGAACATTCGGGAGGCTTCCGGGATTCCGGGTTCGCGCGTTTCACGCGCGCCCCGGAATGACGGAACGAACTACTTCGACGCGTAGCCAGATCGGCGCAGGGCGCCCCTCAATAATTCTTCAGCCGCGCCAGCTGGTCGGCGTGGAAGTTGGCATCGCCGAGCAGTTCCTGGCACACCCGCATCCGCTTCATGAACAGGCCGACGTCGAACTGGTCGGTCATCCCCATGCCGCCGTGCATCTGCACCGCTTCCTGCACCGCCAGCGTGCCGGTGGTGCCGGCCTTGGCCTTGGCGACCGCCACCGCGGCGCCGGCCTCGGCGGCGCTGGCGTCGAGCAGCTGCAGCGCTTTGAGCACGGTGGCCCGCGTCAGCTCGATCTCGCAATAGAGATGCGCGGCGCGGTGCTGCAGCGCCTGGAATTCGCCGATCAGCTTGCCGAACTGCTTGCGCTCCTTGAGATAGCCGATGGTGCGCGCGAACGCCTCCTCGGCGGCGCCCAGCATTTCCGCCGCGACCGCGCCGCGGCCCACATTTAGCACGGCTTCGAGCAGGCCGCCGCCCTGGTCGACCTCGCCGAGCACGCCGTCGGCGGTGACCTCGACATCCTTGAAGACGACGCGCGCCGCGTTGTGGGCGTCGACCATCACGGTGCGCTCGATCTCGATGCCCTTGGCTCGCGGATCGACCACGAACAGCGTCAGGCCCGCCGCCTCGCCCGCGCTGCCGGCGGTGCGGGCCGCCACGATCAGCACGTCGGCGACGTGGCCGTCGACCACGAAGCCCTTGGCGCCGTTGAGGCGAAAGCCGTTGCCGGCGCGCACCGCCGACATCGCGGTCTGCAGCGGCCGGTGCTTGACGCCTTCGTCGACGGCGAGCGCGGCGATCAGCTCGCCCGCGGCGAGCTTCGGCAGATACTGCTTGCGCTGCGCGGCCGAGCCGCCACGGATCAGCGCCGAGGCCGCCAGCACCGCGGTGGAGAGAAACGGCGACGGCATCAGCGTGCGGCCGATCTCCTCCATGACGACGCCGGCCTCGACGCAGCCGAGCCCGCTGCCGCCATGCTCCTCCGGCACCAGCAGGCCCGCAAAGCCCATCTCGGCGAAGGCGCGCCACAGCTCGCGCGAAAACCCGGTGGCGTCCTTCTCGTCGCGCAGCTTGCGCAGGTGCGTGATCGGCGCCTTGGCCCCGATCAGGCCGCGGGCGCTGTCGCGCAGCATCGATTGTTCTTCGTTCAGAATGAGAGCCATCTCGACATCCAGTTGCTTGAAATCATCACACAGGCACGGTCCGAGGATCGTCTGCTCTAGCTTTCTTGATTGAGCATGATCCTTTCGGAAAACCGGTACCCACTTTTCCGGATCATGCTCTACGCCCCCGGCAGGTCGAGAATGCGCTTGGCGACGATGCCGAGCATCACCTCGCTGGTGCCGCCCTCGATCGAATTCGCCTTGGTGCGCAGCCAGGAGCGCGCGGCGGCGCCCTCCCGCGACCGCACGCTTTCCCATTCCAGCGCGTCGAGGCCGCCGGCCGACATCAGCAGCTCGTGGCGGCGCTTGTTAAGCTCGGTGCCGTAATATTTCAGCGCCGACGAAAACGCCGGATGAGCCTGCCCGGCCTTGGCGAGATCGGTGGCGCGCTCGGCCGCGCAGGCGAGCGCCGCCTCGTCGATCTCGAAGCTCGCGATCTGGCCGCGCAGCACCGGTTCGTCGAGACGGCCGCGCTCGTCGGCGCCGAGCAGTCCCGCCGCCACCTGCCCGAGCGGACGGGTGCCGCCGCGGTCGCCCATGCCGCTGATCATGGCGCGTTCGTGCTGCAGCAGATATTTCGCAACGTCCCAGCCGCGGTTGATCTGGCCCAGCACGTTCGCCTGCGGCACCCGCACGTTGTCGAAGAAGGTTTCGCAGAACGGCGACTTGCCGGAGATCAGCAGGATCGGCTTGGTCGAGACCCCGGGCGAGCGCATGTCGAACAGGATGAAGCTGATGCCGTCGTGCTTCTTGGCCGCCGTATCGGTGCGCACCAGACAGAAGATCCAGTCGGCGTAGTTGGCGTAGGAGGTCCAGATCTTCTGGCCGTTGATGATGAAGTCGCTGCCCTCAGGCTCCGCCCGGGTCTGCAGCGAGGCGAGGTCGGACCCGGCATTGGGCTCCGAATAGCCCTGGCACCAGCGGATCAGACCCGCGGCGATCTTCGGCAGATGCTCGCTCTTCTGCGCCTCGGTGCCGTATTTCAGCAGCGCCGGCCCGAGCATGGAAATGCCGAAACTGACCAGCGGCAGCCGCGCGGAGATCGCCGCCATTTCCTGGCGCAGGATCTTGGTCTCTTCCGCGTCGAGGCCGCCGCCGCCATATTCCTTCGGCCAGTGCGGCACGGTCCAGCCCTTGTCGCGCATGCGCTCGAACCACACCCGCTGCGCTTCCGAGGCGAAGGTGGTGTTGCGCCCGCCCCAGAACGTGTCCTCTTCGCGCGTCATCGGCTGACGCATCTCGGGCGGACAATTGGCGCTGAGCCAGGTGCGAATCTCGTTGCGGAAGGATTCGAGATCGGCCATCGGCGGGATCCTCCTGTCGGGCGGACGGCGCCAAGGCGCCGCGCTTCCAATTGCTCTTGATGTGATGCCCTGTCCGGGCAACGCGGTTGGAGGCGACTGTACCCGCCGCGCCGCGGAATTCAACACGCGGTATTGCAGGTGCGGTGGTCGCGCGGCAACCGCCGCCGCGCGTTACTGTGAAACGAAAGCAAAATCAACATCGGCAGCAAATTGATTCCGCGTAGCGAAACGTTCGCGGAAACAATACGCCTCGACAATGCAGCCTACGTCGACGAGGGCTCGGCCCGGCGGCCGATCAGAACGCCGCACGCCGCGGCGATCTCCAGCCCCATGCAGGCATAGAGCGCGAGGCTGTAGCCGCCGGACAGGTCGTGCAGCAGGCCGACCAGCGCCGATCCGCAGGCGCTGATCACGGAGCTGATGGCGCTGGTCAGGCTGACCACGACGCCGAATTCATGCGCGTCGAACTCGTGATGCACGATCACGGCCGGAAGCGTGATGGCGTTGCCTACCGTGAACCCGAACACTCCGCTGGCGGCGAACAGCACCAGTTCGGTCGGAACATTGACCATTACGCCGAGCGCCAGCGCCTGGCTCGCGAACAGCGCCGCCGCCACCAAGCGCTGGTCCAGGCGATCGATCATCAGGCCGATGACGACGCGCCCTGCCACCGCCATCGCCGTCATCAGGGCCACGGCGAGGCCGGCGCGGTCGCGCCCGATCAACGGCTCCATGAACGAGATCTGGTGCACGATGAATCCGACCTGGGCCAGCAGCACCAGCGCGAACGGCAACGTGACGGTCCAGAACGGCAGGCTGCGCAGGGCGCGGGCGCGAATCTGCGGCGCCGACGGCGGCGCATCCGCCGGCGCCTGCAGTTGCAAGGCGGCGGCCCGGTGCGGCGGGTGACCGGTTCCCAGCAAGATCACCGGCAGCAGCACGCCCGCCGTCAGCGCCGCGGCCATCACCACCGCCGAGGCGAAGCCCACGGCGCCGATTGCGAACACCAGCGCCGGCACGCCCACTACGCCGCCGAGGCTCGCGCCATTGAGCGCGAGGCTGATGGCAAGGCCGCGCCTTCGGTCGAACCACTGGCCGAGCGTGTTGGAGATCGCCGCCACCGTCAGGCCGGCCCAGCCGAACGCCATCAATCCGTAGACGGCGTAGAGCTGCCAGGGCGAGGTGACCAACGCCAGCAGCGCCGTCGACACCGCCATGCAGAGCACGGCGCCGGCCAACAGCAGCCGCGCGCCCAGCACGCGAATCGCTTCGCCGACGAACACCACCAGCGCCGCGCTGAACAGATAGAAGCAGGTGGTCGCGGTCGCGACCGTCGACGCCGGCCAGCCGTGGAGCCGCTGCAGTTCCGCCAGATAGACGCTTTGGCCATAGAAGCCGAGCGCCCAGGCGAATATCGCGGACAGGAAACACACCCCCACCACGCGCCAGCCGGGGTAGCTGAGCGAGAATTCGTCGGTTGCGGCATGCGGGTCGGCGCCGGGAACGGAGGCGTCCATTGCCGGCGCCTCCTCGGCCATGATGAACAACTGAAATCAGCCTAGCATCCGTGCTGCGCGGGTTGAAGGCCGCCGACGCATTCACCGCACCGGAACTGTGGCCGCGGCGCCGCAACCCTTCAATGCGCGACGGGCACTGTGACGCGCGCATCGCAACACGCTAGACTGGGAAGATGATTGGCGGGATATGACGACATGGATGCACGGACAGCCGATTCGACGGCGAGCGAACATCCGCTGGATGCGGCGACGGCGCTGACATGGCGCGGCGATCGCTGGATCGGCCACACCAGCCGGGACTACTGGGCGTTCGTCGGCCCCTATGGCGGCGCCACCGCGGCGGTGCTGCTGCGCGCGGCGCTCGACCATCCCGACCGCATCGGCGATGCGCTGGCGCTGACCGTGAACTACTGCGCGCCGATCGCCGAGGGCGAGTTTCAGGTCGTCGCCCGCGCGGCCCGCACCAACAAATCCACCCAGCACTGGGTGATCGAGCTGTTTCAGACCGAAGGCGAAATTCTCGCCACCGCGACGGCGGTGTTCGCGCGGCGCCGGCCGGGCTGGACCCATGCGGTGACGCAGATGCCGCAGGCGCCGGCGCCGCTGCAGGTGTCGCCGTTCTCGTGGGCCAAGGACCCGTCCTGGACCAACCAGTACGAGATGCGATTCATCATCGGCACGCCGGTGCTCGGCAAGACGCCGCACGCCGAGCCGCAGCCGGCGGAGACCATGCTGTGGATGCGCGACGCGGTGCCGCGGTCGCTCGACTGCCTGTCGCTGGTGTCGATGTCGGACGCCTTCATCGGACGCGTGTTCCAGGTGCTGGGCGTGCTGGTGCCGTTCGGCACCGTGTCGCTGACCACCTATTTCCATGGCGGCGCCGAAGACCTCACCGCCGAGGACGGCTGGGTGCTCGGCCACGCCGACGCCGCCATCTTCCGCCACGGCTTCGGCGACCAGACGGCGCGGCTGTGGTCGCCGGACGGACGGCTGCTCGCCACCAGCGTGCAGGCGACCTATTTCCGCGAGCCGGCGGCCGAGGGGAAGTAGGGGCAATAACCGCCCGCGCTTGCGAAAGGTGGAAGCCTGCAGCAGCCTCAGTCTCGCGACGGACCAACGGCATCCCCGCGGGCGTAGAGCGCCAGGCGGCCGGCGTCCGAGACGACGTCCGGAAACACGTCTCGAAGCACTTCGCGCCATCTCGCTTCGATATCGGGCGGCGCCGCTTTGCCCGGTCTTGC
>JBKQQE010000423.1:0-17831 GCA_052326245.1 Xanthobacteraceae bacterium
CCGCCGCGGTGACCACCTTGCCCTTTTCCGACAGGCGCAGATAGGGCAGTGCCGGATGCTGGCTCATGGCGCTCCTCCCTACCGCTAACGCGGCTATACGAGTCCCGTCAGGTAATAGACGCCGATCACAAAGAACACCGCAATCGTCTTCAAGCAGGTGACGGCGAAAATATCCTTGTACGATTGCCGGTGGGTCAGGCCGGTCACCGCGAGCAGCGTGATGACGGCGCCGTTATGCGGCAGCGTATCCATGCCGCCGCTCGCCATCGATGCGACGCGGTGCAGCACCTCGGGCGGGATATGCGCGGCCTCCGCCAGGGCGATGAAGTCCTTGGCCATGGCGGCAAGCGCAATCGACATGCCGCCTGACGCCGAACCGGTGATGCCGGCGAGCGAGGTGACGGTGATGGCTTCGTTGACAAGCGGATTGGGAATGGCCCTCAGGGCGTCCTTGATGACGAGAAAGCCCGGCAAGGCCGCGATCACGGCACCAAATCCGTATTCCGACGCGGTGTTCATCGCCGCCAGCAATGCGCCGCCGATCGCCGCTTTGCTGCCGTCCGCGAAGGTCTTGGCGAGCTGCGAAAAGGCGAACAGGAAGACCGTGAGAATGCCCGCGACCAGCGCGCCTTCCACGGCCCAGATCGCCTTGATGCCGGGAATCGGCGTCGTGATGGTGTGGTCGAGCGCAAGCGTCAGGTCGTAGCTCGCGCCGTAGACGCGGTCGATCACGCCGCTGAACAGCCCGGGAAAGCCGCCGAGGATCAGGTTGACCAGGAACACGACGATCAGCGGCAGAAAGGCGACCACTGCGGGCGGCAAGTGGGTGGTGTCGACCGGTGGCGGCTCGTTGGTGTGACCCTCGCCATAGCCTTCGCCGGCGGCGAGCGCCTGGCGGCGGCGCCACTCCAGATAAATCATCCCCAGCACGAAGATGAAGATCGCGCCACAGCTGCCGAGAATCGGCGCGGCACCGTTGGTGGTCTTGAAGTAGGTCGTGGGAATGATGTTTTGAATCTGCGGGCTGAAGGGCAGCGAATCCATCGTGAAGGAAAAGGCGCCGAGCGCAATCGTGCCCGGGATCAGCCGTTTGGGGATATTGCCGGCGCGAAACATTTCCGCGGCGAACGGATAGGCGGCAAACACGACGACGAACAGCGAAACGCCGCCATAGGTCAGGACCGCGCAGACCAGTACGATCGCGAGCATCGCGCGCTGGCTGCCGACCAGGCCGATCACCGCCGCGACGATCGATTTGGAGAAACCGGAGAGTTCGATCACCTTGCCGAACACCGCGCCCAGCAGAAACACCGGAAAGTACAGCTTGGCGAAGCCGACCATCTTGTCCATGAACAGGCTGGTGAAGGCGGCGGGTACGGCGCCGGGGTCGGTCAGCAACACGGCTCCCAGGGCCGCAACCGGCGCGAACAGAATAACGCTGAAGCCGCGATAGGCGACAAACATCAGAAAAACGAGCGCGGCGAGCGCGATCAGAAAACTCATCCAGTCCTCCCCTTGCCATTCCGCATTTGGCATGCGTTGCCATAATTATGAGCAAGGACCGCGCCAGCGGGCGGCGCTCGAACAAAACGGCTGAAAACCGGAGGGTTGCAGGATTTCGCGCGTCTTCAGGGGGTGTCCATTGTCTGAGACATGAGACATCTTGTGTCTCGAAACTCAGACAGGCGATCAATCCGACGGGGTCAGCCCGAACTTCGCGAGCTTCTTGTAGAATGTCGCCCGCGAGATGCGGAGCAGCTTCGCGGCCTCTGAAATCTGGCCATCGGCCGCCCGTAGCGCGTGCTCCAGCGTCAGCTTCTCGAACTCCGCTTCCGCCTGCGCGAAGGGCACGACGGCGCCCGCCGGCCGCATCGGCGTCGCAGTCCTGGGCTGCGAACCGAACGGCAGAATGCGCGCGAAATCATCGCCCGTCAGCCGACCGGAGTCGCTCAGGATCAGGGCGCGCTCCAGGATGTTGCGCAATTCCCGGGCGTTGCCTGGCCAATCGTAACGGGCAAGAGCGGCGAGGCCGGATGGCGTGATGCGTGCGTTGGCGTAGCCGCCGGAACGAACGATGTCGTCGAGCAATCGCCCGCAAATCTCCGGGAGGTCGTCGACGCAGTCGCGCAACGGCGGCAGCGTGATCGACAGCACGTTGAGCCGATAGAACAGATCCGCCCGGAATGCGCCTTCGCTGACGCGCTTCTGCAGGTCGACATTGGTTGCGGCGATGACCCGGACGTCGACTTTGGTGACCCTGTCCGATCCCAGCGGTTCGATTTCCTGCTCCTGCAGCACGCGCAGCAGCTTGACCTGCAATTGGAGCGGCATTTCGCCGATCTCGTCGAGAAACAGCGTGCCGCCGTCGGCGATCTTGAACCTGCCGTCACGGCCCTTGCGCTCGGCACCGGTATAGGCGCCGGGCGCGGTACCGAAAAATTCGGATTCGATCAGCGTATCCGGAATTGCAGCGACATTGACGCTGACGAATGGTTTGTCGGCGCGGGTGGATGCATTGTGGATGGCCTGGGCCAGCAGTTCCTTGCCGGTGCCGGTTTCGCCGGTCAGCAGCACCGTCACGCTCTGGCGTGCGGCCCGGCGGGCAAGTTCCTTGGCCTGCGCGATGGCGGCGGTGCTGCCGACGTAATCGTCAAAAGTGAAACGGGCCGCGCGCGGCTGCGACAGTTGCCGCTTCGCGACCCGCAATTCGCTTTCCAGCTGGCCGATGCGCGCGATCAGCGGCTTGAGGCTTTCCAGGTGATCGTACAGCACGAAGCCGATCGCGCCGATCACGGCTCCGTCCTTGTCCTCGATCGGCATGCGGGTGACGACGAGATGTTCCCGGCCCAGCTCCATGATGTCCAGCAGGATCGGTTCGCCCGTCTCCGCCACGCGCCGCATCAGGCTGTTGGGAATGATCTCCTCGATCTGACGACCGAGAGCCTCGGAAGCATGGCCGATGCCCAGCGCGGCAAAATACTTTTCGTTGACGTAGACGACGCGTCCAGTGCGATCGATCGCAATGGCGCCTTCGCACAGGCTCTCCAACCGCTCGAACAGCGTCTCCATGGCGCGGGCGCGAATCCCATCGGGGTTGTCGGCGATGGATTGGCTGTCTGGCATGGCGGCGACGGGCTCTTCGGAACTGCCGAACGAAGAATGCGGGGATATCAAGCGAGCGACCGACTTAAGCCATGGCGGCAGCACGTTGGCGCCAGCAGAAGCTCCAGGGACCGCCAGGGCCTCGCCCAGCTTACGAGGCACTGGTCAACAGCGCGGCTGAACGACGCCCTGCGGCGAACGGAAACCCAAGAACCGCTATTAGCGGTGCGGGTTCGGAAATACCATGCTGCGCCAGCCGCTGCGATCGAACGGTTGCCACGCGCCCTCCGCCTGCGCCAGCCGATCGGCGACCGCATAGACCACCGCGGGGTGATGTCCCAGACCGCAGTGACTGCCGAATACCTCGATGCTCTCGCTGAAGGCCGACGGCTTCTCCATGCAGCCCTGCCACGCGCAGACGCCGTCGCTGCGGCTGAAGATCGCGGTGGTCGGCACCGGCGGCGGATCCGCCAGCGAGCCGCCGAACTGCGCGGCCGCTTGGGTATCGTCCGCGCGCTGGCCGCTGGCGAGTTCGTAGACGCGCCATGCGTTGGTGGCCTTCGGATGTGCCGCAAACGGGCTTCCGAGCGTGATCACCGAGCGAACATGGTCGGGCAGCATCTTGGCGAGCTGGCGCGCATAGACCCCGCCGAGGCTCCAGCCGACGATGCTGAGCTTGCGGCCGTGCGCGTCGGTGGTCTTGCGCACCAGGTCGAGCATGCTGTCCTGCACGCCGTCACGCAGTCCGAAGTTGCGTCCCAGTCCCCAGCCGCTCACGGCATAGCCGCGGTTTTCGAGGAAGCTGCGCAGCGGTCGGGTGGAGGCGTCGCTGGTGACGAGGCCGGGCAACACCAGCACCGGGTGGCCATCGCCTTTCGCCGTCAGATTCAACAGCGGCAACGCCGCGTAAAAGGCGCCGAGTTCGTGGATGGCGCGGCCCTCGAGCAGCAGCAACAGCTTCGAGGGGGGACGCATCGTCTGGGCTTCCAGGGACATGCGGCTTCCTTTTCTTCTCGCTCTTCTCGACCAACTTTGGGGCCGCTTCCGTGGCCCTTCGCGTTTCCTTTTATAAATGTGGCATGATTCCCTGAAATTCAAAGCCGTGTGGGCAAGGCATCAGTGAAGGGCGGTCGGCGAAAGGTAATTAGATGCCGATTGCCGACCTGGATCTGCGGTCAAAAGGTCACATCAGCAGGCAATCGGCCGCCGCGGCGCCGGGGATCGTCGGTCAGTTACCGAGCGGGCAGCTGCCGGGTGAGTCGCACGGCGCTGGGGTGGAGCGCGTGATCGCCGCCGTCTCGTTGGAGGCCGGTCCTTCGGTGCCGCCGACGATCGCGGTGACGCGCCACCGGTATGTCGACTGCGGCGCGAGGCCGGAATCGCCGAAACTGGGGCCGACGACGTCGCCGACGGCAGCGAACTGGCCGTCCGCGCCGGCGCGCCACACCCGGTAGGCGGTTGCTCCCCCTCGCGCGACCCAGACCAGGTCGGCGCCGGTGTCCGAGGTATCGATCACCGTGAGGGCGCCCGGCGCCGTCCCGGGCGGCGGCGCCGCCGCCGTCGCAGTCTTGGCAGCCGCGGTGAGAGCATCCAGCATGGCCTTGATGGCCTTGATCTGCGATCCGGATTTGGTGACGTAGCTGTCCTGGTGATCGACATAGCTCCACCAGTCCCAGCACGCCTGCGGGTTGGCCGGCAGGTACGGACTGGACGTGGTCTGCGGATACAGCACGATGATGTGGTTGGTATCGGCCCATGAATTGTAGCCGGTGTCATCGACGAACCGCCGGCCGATATCGCCAACGTCCTGCTGGCAACCATGCAGGGCGATATGGACGCGGCACGCGGCTCCGTCCTCGCAATCCTTGGGAACGAAGACATAGCCGTTGTCGCCCAGGCTCAGCGAACCGGTGTCGTCGGGCTTGCTATAGAGAGACTGATCGAAGCGCTTGATGGCGCCGGCAAGTTGTCCCCGGTTGGGTGCGTTCAGCTCGCCGTAGATGTGCTGCAGGATGATTCCAGCCTGGTCGTAGCCGCACTGGTCGATATACGGGCCCGCATTGTCCTTGCAGGCATTGAGCCCGGCGATGCCGGCGTTCTGCGCGACGACCAGCGAGTGTCCGGCTCCGAGCGCGGTCTGATAGTACAGGTTGCCGCGGTTGGCATCGCCCAGATAGTGGCGGTAGAAATTGGCGGTGGCGTCGGAAACCGACCTGGCGACCACGGCATCGTTGTAGCCGTGGAACAGATAGACTTTCTGCCGGCTCAGGTTCTGCACCGGATCGATGTCGCCGGACGCCGCCTTCGCGTTGGCCTTGGCGAAGATTGCGCCGAGGTCGGGCGGCGGTCCGGTCATGCACGAGCCGGTCGCGTTGAGGATCGGGAGCGTGTAGCCGTTCAGGAAGTCATCCGCATCCGCTTCAGCGCACCAGAACGGTCCCCCGGCGACGACGCCTACACCCCTGATCACGGAAGACCAGGCGGTGGCGAACTGCACGGCCATGAACGCGCCCGATGAGATGCCGGATATCGAGCTTTGGCTGATCGCCGCATTGTAGCCGCCAAGCGCAACCGGTTCCGCCGCGAGCGGCGACGCCGCGACAACCGCCGCGCAAGCCGCGGCAACGAGACTTCCGCGCAACACCGAAATCGTCATGCGACGCTCCCTGGTTCGGCTAGAGCATGATCCGGAAAAGTGGAAACCGATTTTCCGAAAAGATCATGCTCAAGAAAAGAGATGAGATCATGATGCGATCCTATCTAATTGCATCATGATCTCGTGTCCCGGTTCTAACATTCGCATCACTTTCGCTTGGAGAGTTCGCCGCAATACTGAAGCGAATGTCAAATCCACCACACTGGCGATGTTCACAACAGCCGTATCACGACCTCCGCCGTATAGAGGCCAAGTCCGGCGAGGCCGCCGATCAGCGTGCCGTTGAAACGGATATATTGCAGGTCCTTGCCGATATTGAGTTCGATCAGGCCGATCAGCTGCCGCATATCCCAGGACTTGACCTGGTCGGCGATGAAGCCCGACACGCCGCTCTTCTGCTCGGCGATGAGGCTGCGCAGCACCACGATGAGGCCCTGGTTGATCTCGCCGCGCATTTCGGGATCGGCGGCAAGCTGGCGACCGGCTTCCATGAACATGCTGGACAGATGGTGTTGCAGCAGGCCGGCGCCGCCGGCGCTGTCGCTGACGAAGGCGGCGACGTTGGACCAGAGGTTTCGGGCGATATCGCTGAGCTCGGGCCGCGCCAGCACGTCGCGTTTCAGCTGGCCGATCCGCTCCGCATAGGCCGGCTCGCTGCCCAGCCGGTCGATCAAGGAGCGCACCATGCGGTCGAATTCGCCGCGGAACGGATGCCGAGGATCGTTGCGGACGTCGTCGAAGAACGAGGTCGCCGACGCGACGATCTTGTTCAGCACATACTTGTCGGCGCGATAGAGCTTCAGCAGCGTCGGCAGCTCATCCCGGATCCTGTCGCGGATCGCAGCCAGCGTCTGCGGATTGTTCAGCGACTGGTGGACCGCAACCAGCAGATCGTCGAGCAGCGCCTGATGGCGGCCGCCCTGGACGAAGGCGCGCAGCGTCCCGGCGGCGAGCGGCGCAAGATCGAGCCCCTGCAGCTGGCTGACGATGCGACGGCTCAGGAAGGTCTTCAAGCCCGAGGTCTCGACCGCGGCCATGGCCTCCGGCAGCAGCTGCAGGACGAACCGCGCCAGGTCACCGCTGCGCTTGCGGTCGTTCAGCCAGTCGGCCACGAAGCCCGCGAAGTCGATCTGCTTCAGCTTGGCATCGACCGGCGCGGCGCTGAGGAAATGCACCTCGATGAACTCGCCGAGCTTGTCCGCGATCCTGTGCTGGTTCTTCTGGATGATCGCGGTGTGGGGGATCGGCAAACCGAGCGGCCGGCGAAACAGCGCCACCACGGCATACCAGTCCGCCAGGCCGCCGATGGTTGCGGCCTCGGCGAAGGCCGCGAGGAAGGCAAATGCCGGATATCGTCCTTGCAGGACCTTGGCGATCACGAGCAACAGCAGGCAGCCCGCAAGCACCGCGGTGGCGGTCGCCTTGATCCGCCGCAGGTCGGCTGCCCGCGCCGCGTCGCCGGCATCGATCTCCAACGCAGGCTTGTCCGTGGCCGCCATGGTGTCGCCTCACGCATTCGGTCGCAGCGCATGATCCCACGCCGAAGGGGCGCGTTGGATAGCAAAAAGAAGGCCCGCGCGAGCGGGCCTTCTCCTCGGACCAGGAAATGGAGCCTGGTTACGCTTACGCAACGTTACGATTGACGACCTTCGAGAGGTTGTCCTGCGCGGTCTTGGCGCCGTCGGCGAACAGCTTGCCGACATATTCCGACGCCGACTTGGCGCGGGCCATGGCAACTTCGCTGCGCGAGCGGATCAGGTCCGACTGGATCTGAACGGCTTCGTTCAACGACTTGGCCGACGCGAGCTTGTCGAGGCTCGAGAAGAAGGCTTCGGCATCCTCGTAGATCGCCTGCTGAATGTTGCGGCTGATCTTGGCGGTCTCGCTGACCGAGCCGGCAACCGCGGTCTCGATGACACCGGTGAACTTCTCGGCGCCGGTGTGGATCTCGGCGGCGCGCTCCTTCGCGGTGCTGGCGGTGCGCTTCACGAAATCACGAGCGGCCTCAGGCACTTCCATGGTCTGGAGGTTCTTCAGCGCGTCGGTGACGGGGGCGAAGGCGTCTTTCAGGGAATTCAGCGGGGAATTGGTTTCGGTGGTCATGGGTCTCTCCATCCTCGGGTTGAGCTATGGGCTCACCCCGTCCGTTTGGCCCGGGGCAGGATCCTTATGGCACAGATTATGGTGCATTGCAACATATTGGTGCGGTGCGATATCACAAAACTGTAATCTCGGAGCATCCCCCTGGCCCGCGACCGCGGTCGCCAACTGGGCCAATGGCCGAGCTAGTGCCCGCTTTTCGAAGTTCGTGATACATCGCAGCGACCGCTTTCACGAACTTCGAAAAAGCAAAGGGCACTAGCAAGTCTATGATTCTAGTACCCTTTGGTTTCCGAAGTTCGTGTGGGGAGAATGCGGCATGCGACTCGCGAACTTCGGAAACCGGGTACAAGGACGACTACTGTACCGCGCCCGGCAGGCCGTAGGCTTCCAGCTGGGCCCTGACCTGGGCGACGTTGTGCCCGAGCACGACAATGTCGTGGGTCGTGCCGGACAGGTCCTTCACATGGTCGCGCAGCAGCGCTTCGCCGCGAAATCCGAGGCCCTCGAAAATCGCGATGGCGCCGCTCTGGTCCACCGTCATCTGGACGACGAGCTTCTCCAGACCCATGCTGAGCGCGAGCGCAAACGTCTCGTTCGACATCGCGCGTCCGACACCGACGCCGCGGACGTCGGTCGCGACCACGGTGCGAATTTCGCCCACATGCGGCGACCACGACAGCGGGTCGCGCACGATGGTGCCGCAGCCGACCACGGTGCCCGCCTTCACGGCCAGCAGGCTGATGATCGAGCCGCGCTCGATCTCCTTGATCCAGGCCGCCAGCACCTTCGGCTCGCTGATGTTGCGCGGCAGGAACAGCAGGTCGTGCACCGGCAGCGCGCGGGCAAAGGCCAGCACCGCGGCCTCGTCGGCCTGCGACATCAGGCGAAATTCGATGTCGCCGGCGTCGGTCTTGACGTGGCGGGGATAGGATCGGGTCTCGCTGCTGCTCATATGGATCGCTCGCTCAACCAGGTATCGAGTTTCGGCCACAGCCGCTTGATGGCATTGGCGCCGGCGACAAGACTGACATGGCCGCCTTTGAGCACGACCTCCTCCTTTTCCGCCGAGCCGATGTTGGCGATCAGCGGCTTGGCGGCGTCGTAGGGAACGATGTGGTCGTGTTCGGCCACCGCGTGCAACACCGGCACCTTGATGTTGGAGATATCGGCGGCGTGTCCGCCGACCGTCATCGTCCCATCGTAGAGCTTGTTGCCCCACATCAGGTCCCGCGTGATCTGGCGGAAATATTCGCCCGCCAGCGGCAGCGTGTCGGTCGCCCAGCGGTCAAACATGCGATAGGATTTGACGTAGTCGTCGTTCCAGATGTTTTCCCACAGCTGCACCTGGCTGATGGCGCGCGACGCGGGCCGCAGCATTTCGAACGACGACAGGATCATTTCCGGCGGCACGTTGCCGACGCCGTCGACCAGCCGGTCGACGTCGAAATAGCGCTTGTCGGAAAAATTCTGGAACAGCTTCATTTCGCGGAAATCGATCGGCGTGGTGAAGCAGACCAGGCTCTTCAACGGGCCTTGCGCGAAGATCGACGCATACAGCAGCGACAGCACGCCGCCGAAACAATAGCCGATGATGTTGACGTCGGGCTCGCCGGACTCCTGCTGCACGCGCCGCACGCAATCGGGAACGAAATCGAGAACATAGTCCTCGATCCGGAGGTTCTTCTCGTCCGGACGCGGCGCGCTCCAGTCGAGCATGTAGACGTCGAAGCCGCGGCGCAGCAGAAACTCGATCAGGCTCTGGCCCGGCACCATGTCGAGAATGTAGCCGCGGTTGGTCGTCGCCATGACGATCAAGAGCGGCACGCGGTAGACCTCGTCGGCGAGCGGACGGTAGTGATAGAGGTTCATGGTGCCGCGCGCGGCCAGCACGTCCTTGGGCGTCGTGCCCAGCACCGGCGCGGACGACCCGAAATATTCGACGCCCTTGATACTGCGCTGGATCGCGCGCTGGATCTCGGACTGGATGCGGTCCGGAAGCCCCGAAAGCTGCGCGGTGGCGTTCATGAGGGCCCCCCGCCGGCGGAAGGCGGAAGCCGGGTGCGCGGCGGCTTCGGCAACGGCGCCAGTCCGGCCGGCGCCGCATTGGTACCGGCGCGCTCCTGGTTGCCGTGAAGCATCGCCTTGATCTCGTTCAACTGGTTCTCGATCGCCTGCAGCCTCTCGCCCATGTTCACCAGTTGCGCCCGGCTCGGCAGGTTCAGGCTGCTGAGATAACGCTCCATCAGCTCGCCCAGCGACTTCTGCGCGCCGAACGAGACGCCGCCGGCCTGGTTCATCACCCGGCTGAACTCCTGCGAGCCCATCGCCTGGTTGGCGAAACTGTTGAAGCCCTTTTCCATCTCGGCGAGAAGCGTCCGCCAGACTTCGGCCGGATCGTTGCTCTGGGTCGGCATCGGGCGTCCTCCACAACCTGCCCGTGATCACGGGCGACGGCTTCGCCATTGTTCTTGGTTCTTGTTTTACGCAGTCTCCCGCATCCCGCGCGCCGAGGTCAAGCCGCCGTTCCCGGCGGTCATGCTGCAGCGCTTCTGCACGCGCCCGAAACGTGTCATAACCGCCGGACCATCGGGAGACGCCCACGTGCCACATGTCACCGGACCACAGCTTTTCATCAAGGCCAACGGCATCGAGCTCTGCTACGAGGCGTTCGGCGTGGCGGACGCGGAACCGCTGATCCTGATCATGGGGCTCGGCGCCCAGATGATCCATTGGGATGACGAATTCTGCGAGCAGCTGGCCGACCGCGGCTTTCGCGTGATCCGCTTCGACAACCGCGACATCGGCAAGTCGAGCAAAATGTCCGGGGGCGAGCGCGTGTCGCTGCCGGCGCTGATCCAGGCCCATGCCGCCGGCCAGCCGATCCCGGCGCCCTACACGCTGAGCGATATGGCCAATGACGTGATCGGGCTGATGGACGGGCTCGGCATCGCCTCCGCCCACGTCGTCGGCGCCTCGATGGGCGGGGCCATCGCGCAGGAGCTTGCCATCACCTATCCGCGGCGCCTGCGGTCACTCACCTCGATCATGGCGACGTCCGGCGATCCCAACCTGCCGCCGCCGACGCCGGAGGCTGTCGCCGTGCTGATGACGCCGCCGCCGGCGACGCGGGACGAGTTCATCGCCAATTTCGCGCGCAACTGGCGGGTGCTGCGGGGTCCGAATTTTCCGCTGGACGAGGCCAAGGACCGCGCCCGCGCGGAGCGCGCTTTCGACCGCGGCCTCAATCCTGCCGGCGTCGGGCGGCAGCTGCTGGCGATTTTCGCTTCGGGAAGCCGCAAGCCGCGTCTCGACACGGTGTCGGTGCCGACGCTGGTGATTCATGGTTCGATTGATCCGCTGGTGCCGCCGGACGCGGGCCGGGATGTGGCCAAGACCGTGCCGGGCGCCAGGCTTCTGATCATCTCCGGGATGGGACACGCAATTCCGATCCCGACCTGGCCGCAGATCATCGGCGCCATTGCCGAGCACGCCAAGGCGGCGGGCGCGAAAGCGGTGAGCTGAGTCCATCCGGAGCTTTATTGTTGCCTTCGTCGGCCGGAAACGCGATCGGGAACGACCGCGGCTCAGCTTCCCGCCCAGACGTCCAGCACGTAGCGGTTCTGCGCTCCCATGTCGTCGATCCAGCGCAGCGCCGCGTCCTCGGCTGCCGACTTGCGCTCGCGATACAGGCTGGTCAGCGTCGCCTTGACGCCCGGCTCCATTTTGCCGCCGTCGCCGCAGACGTAGATAATGGCGCCTTGCTCGATCAGGCTCCAGACCCCGTCCTTCTGCGCCGCGATCACATCCTGCACGTAGGTCTTCGGTCCGCTGCCGCGCGAGAAGGCCACATGGAGCTCGGCGATGTTGTCGGCGGCGAACGCCCTCAATTCGTCGGCGTAGAGAAAATCCTGGTCCGGATGGCGGCAACCGAAAAACAGCAGCGCCGGCCCGAGCGTCTGCCCGTCGGCCTTGCGCGCGGCCCGCTCCTGCAGGAAGCCGCGAAACGGCGCAAGACCGGTGCCCGGCCCGACCATGATGATCGGCACCGACGAATCGTCGGGCAGTCGAAAGCCCGCCTTGGTTTCCTTCACGGTGGCGTGGATGGTGTCGCCGACGCGGCGTCCCGCCAGATAGGTCGAACAGACCCCCTTGAAGACGCCCTGTCCCGAGATTGCAGGCCCCTCGACCACGGCGGTGGTGATGCTGCAGCGAGACGCGCCGGCGGTCCGCGGCGATGACGAGATCGAATAATAGCGCGGCGACAGCAGCGAGAGCATTTCCAGGTAGGTGTTGAACGGCAGTTCGCACGCCGGATGCTCCTCGAGCAGGCCGAATACCGATCTGCGCCGCGCCAGCACCTCCGTCCGATAGCGTTCGTCGGACTCGGCGTCGTCGCCAGCCAGCGCCAGCAGCTTCGGCTTGGTGACGGGACACCGGGTGTGCTCCGACATGATCTGGATCTGCTTGCGGGTCGCGACCTGCTGCAGCTCGACGAATTCGGTCAGCAGCCGGCCGATCGAAACCGGCTCGCCCACCGGAAGCTGGGCCCGGCGGCCTTCGGCGACGCTCAGGCGGATCTGGTCGGCGGGCAGGAAGCCGAAACGCCGCGCCACCCGATCGACCAGCGTCGGATCGTTGCGCGGCACCACGCTGAGGTGGTCGCCGACCCGGTAGCTCATGGTTGCAGGCAGCTGCACCTCGATATGCCGGGTCGAACGGGCGTCGACGCTGGCCGGGTCATGGTGCTGCAATTCCTCGTTGACGAGGATCTTCATCGGCGCGGCACCGCCGAGCCCGATGATGGTGTTGGGAATGGTGGCGGCAACCGGCTCGAGACGATACAGCGGCTCGTCGCTGGCATCGCGCGCAAATCCGGTGTCGATGCCGAACTCCTTGACCGCCAGCGCGCGCAACTGGGCAAACCAGGTCTCGAACTGGCCGTCGAGATCGTCGCGGGCATCGCCCTCGCCGCGGGCGCAGGCGCTGGTGGCGCCATGGGCGGCGAGCCGCTCGTCGATCAGCCGCGGGATCGCCTGGTAGGTCGCGAGCCAGTCGCGGTTGCCGCAGCCGAACACCGCATAGCGGACTTTCGCGAACGCGGCCGCGGGCAGGTCGCCCTTGATCCAGTCCACGAACTGCGCGGCGTTGTCCGGCGGCGCGCCGTTGTACGACGCGCAGATGATGATCACGCCGCCGGCCTCGGGAAGCTTGCCGACGAAGTCGTCGAGCGGCGCCAGCGTGGTGGCAAAGCCGTTGACTTCGGCGAGATCCGCCACCCGGTGCGCCAGCTCCTCGGCGGTGCCGAGGTTGGACCCGTACAGCACCGCAAGCGGCGTGTTGTGGCCGGGGCGGGGCCGTCCCCCGCGCTGCGGCGCGGCAGGTGCCGCCGCGGAGCCGCCGGTGCGGGCGAGCGCAGGCGCGCGATCCTGATCGGTGCGCGGGCGCACCTTGATCCTGAAGCCGTCGGGCTTGATTGTCAGCGTCTCCTTGATCGTCATCTGATAGCCGGTGTGATCGACCAGCTTGAAGCGCTGCAGAATCATGCCGAGCGCAAGGGCGGCCTCGTGCATCGCAAAGCCGCGGCCGATGCAGGCGCGCTGGCCGTTGCCGAACGGCTTCCAGGCGTTGAGCGGCCGCTTCGCCTCGGCGGCGCGGCTGAAATTCTCCGGATCGAAGGCGTCCGGGTTCGGTCCCCATACCGAAGGGTCGCGATGCAGCGCCAGCGCAAGCACCGTGACGAAGGTCCCTTTCTTCAGCCGGTACTTGCCGCCAATGGTTTCGTCCTGCAGCGGCGACAGCCCGAATGCGGGGGCCGGCGGCCACATGCGCAGCACCTCCTTCAGGATCTGCGTGATGTAGCTGAGCTGCGTGACCTGCTGGTAGGTCGGCTTGATGCCGGTGTCGGCGCCGAGCACGTGATCGACCTCCTCGTAGGCCTTTCGCAGCACTCCGGGATGCTTCAGCATCGCGTAGATGGCGCAGGACAACAGGCCGCTCGTGGTCTCGTGTCCGGCAATCAGGAAGGTGTTGATCTGGTAGCGGATGTTGACATCGTCGAGATGCTCGCCGGTGGCGCGGTCGACACCGCTCACCATCGCGGCGAGCATGTCCTTCTTGCCGGCGGCGGCCTCCGCGTTGCTGCGGCGCTCGCTGACGATGTCATCGACCATGCGGTTCATGAAGGCGATGTCTTCCGCCATCTGATGCGTACGATTGCGCTTGAGCAGGCCCTCGAGCGGCAGCCCGCGGATCGACATCACCGTCTCCAGCGATCGCACCAGCGCGGCGACGTAGGGGTGATAGTCGCGGCGGTAGAACGAGTTGAAACGATAGTCGAAGCCGCAGAGCCCGATCGTGTCCAGCGTCAGCGCGGTCATATCGTGGACGACGTCGATTTCCTCGTCGCCGTTCAGCCGCTCCCATTTCTTCACGAGCTGCTCGGCGATATCGACCATCATCGGATGGTAGGACTGCATCGCCCGGTTGCCGAACGGCGTGATCAGGATGTTGTGGGCCTTGCTCCAGTTCGGCTCCCTGGTGTCGGCGGTGAACAGCCCGTCGCCGGCGATCGCGCGGATCCGGCGCAGCGGACCGCGGACCGCCTTGTCGAAGCGTTTTTCGTCGCACAGTTCGTCGACCAGCGCCGCCCCCGACACGATCACCATCGGCACGCCCATCATGTCGAGCCAGAAGATCGGACCGAGCTCCTTGGACAGCCTGACGAGGTCCTGCACCGGGGCGGTGGCGTCGACGGACAGCATATTGCCGACCACCGGCTTTTTCGGCGGATGCGGAATAGGACTGAGCTGGTTCGTGGACGCCATGGTTCTCTGTTCTCCTGTCAGAAGCGGGTCATTCTATCGTTCGCGTGCGACCTTGGCGCGAGACGTTGTCTCAGGCTTGGGGTCTCAGAATTGGGTCTTGCCGCTCCAGGGCGCGGCTTTCGAGGTCCGGATCATGCCTTGGCTCGCATCACCTCGTCACGCAATTCCCGCCGCAGGATCTTGCCGACGTTGGTCTTGGGCAGGCTATCGCGAAATTCCACGACACGGGGCATCTTGTAGCCGGCGAGCTGGGTCCGGCAGAACGCCATCACGTCGTGGGACGTGAGAGCAGGGTCCCTGGGCACCACGAACAGCATGACGGCTTCGCCGGTCTTGCCGTCGGGCACGCCGATCGCCGCGCATTCCAGCACGCCGGGATGCGCGGCGGCGACGGCCTCGACCTCGTTGGGGTAGACGTTGAAGCCCGACACCAGGATCATGTCCTTCTTGCGATCGACGATCTTGACGTAGCCGCGCCCATCCATGATGCCGATGTCGCCGGACTTGAAGAATCCGTCCGGCGTCATGACCGCCGCGGTCTCGTCCGGGCGCTGCCAGTACCCGGCCATGAGCTGCGGCGCCCGGATGGCGATTTCTCCGGCTTCCCCGACCGCTACCTCCTGGCCATCGTCGGCGAGAATCTTGATTTCGACGCTCGGCAGCGGCAGGCCGATCGTGCCGGTGAAGGCATCGGAGTCGGTGGGATTGCAGGTGACGCCGGAGCAGGTCTCGGACAGGCCGTAGCCTTCGACGATCGGGCAGCCGGTAATCTTCAGCCAGCGCTGCGCAACCGCCTCCTGCACCGCGGCGCCGCCGCCGTTCGAGACCGCAAGCTGCGAGAAATCCAGCTTCGGAAAGTCCGGGTGATTGGCCAGGCCGTTGAACAGCGTGTTGACGGCCGGAAAGATGTGGATCCTGTATTTGGCGAGATCCTTGATCATGCCGCCCAGATCGCGCGGGTTCGGGATCAGCACGTTCAGCCCGCCGGTGCGCATCGCTAGCAGCGCGCAGGAGATGAACGCGAAGACATGGTAGAGCGGCAAGGCGCAGACGAACGTGGTCTGGCCGGTCATCTTGCGCCGCCTCAGCGCCGGCTGCAGCCACGCTTCGGAAGCCAGCACCGCGGCGAGCAGCGCGCCGTGGGTGAGCGTCGCGCCTTTCGAAACGCCAGTGGTTCCGCCGGTGTATTGCAGCACGGCGACGTCGGCGCGCGTGATCGTCGGCTTGGCGAACGGCATGCGCGCCCCGTCGGCAAGCGCCTTGCGGAACCAGACGGAGCCGGGCAGCGAATAGGTGGGGACGGCCTTGCGCGTGACGAAATTGACGACGCTGCGTTTCGGCAGTCCGAACAGGTCGCCGCTCTTGGCAACGACCACGTGCCTGACCGGCGTGCGGCCGATCACTTCGGCAAGCGTCTTGGCGAAGTTCTCGAGAACGATGATGGCTTTCGCGCCGGAGTCGTTGAGCTGATGCTCGAGCTCCCGCGGCGTATACAGCGGATTGACATTGACCGCGACGAACCCGCCGCGCAACACGGCCGCCGCGGCGATGGGGTATTGCGGCAGGTTCGGCATCATGATGGCGACCCGGTCGCCCGGCTTCAGGCCGCGGCCCTGCAGCCAGGCGGCGAGATCGCGCGACAAGCGATCGATGCGGCCATAGGTGTGGCGCTTGCCGAGGCAGGCATAGGCGTCGCGATCGCGATATTTTTCGAAACTCTCCTCGAACAGCGCGACCAGCGAGGTGTAGCCGCCGGCGTCGATGGTTGGCGGCACGCCCTCGGGGTAACTTGAAAGCCAAACTCCGCTCATGCTTCCCCCCGCGTCTTGTCGATTCGGCCGGTCCGGGACTTCAGCGAGCCCGGCGACCGCCAATCGGTCCTGGCAAACCCTGCTGTCGCCGCAGCCTCGGCATCAATTGGCGGCGGGCGGCGCCGCGCCGGCTGCGGCAGAAGCTGCTACCAGCAATTCGAGTTCCCGGGGCAGCATGTCGGCAAGCTGCTGGACGTGGGGAATGATGTTGGCGCCGGCGATGAAGCCGAAATCCAGTTGATCGCGGTAGCTCTGAACGGTGATGTTCAGCGCCAGACCGTGCGTCGAGATCGACACCGGGAAGATGTTGAGGAGTTCGGCGCCGACCGCGTAGAGCGTCTGCCGCGGGCCCGGTACGTTCGAAATCGTGACGTTGGCCGCCGGCGGCAGCACGTCGGAGAGGTTGGATCGGCTGTAGAGCAGCGCCAGCACCTGGACCAGGATCGGCGCGCCCAGCATCGACACGTTGGACATCTGCGGCACCAGCGCCCGCAGCGGGTGCGACATCTCCTTGGCTTTCGTCGATTCCGCGATGATGGCCTGGAGCCGTTGCGCGGGATCCTCGATGTGGGTTGCGAGCGAGCACACCATGCCGAACACCTGGTTGTTGGCCTCGGTGTTGCCCTCCTCGCGCAGCGAGATCGGCACGCCGGCGGTCAGTGACCGCGATGGCAGCGCGCCGCGCTCCAGCAGATAGCGGCGCAGCACGCCGCTCGACAGCGCCAGCACCACGTCGTTGAGCTTGCCGCCCGCCTGCTTGGCCACCGCTTTTGCCTGCGGCAGCGACACCGAGACGGCGGCGAAGCTGCGTTCCGAAGAGATCGACTTGTTGAGGATGGTCGAGGGCGAGATCATGCTGGAGATGCCCTCGCGCGATTTCGGGTCCGCCGCCTTGTTGGCCATCTCCGACACGCTCTTGAACACGGCGGGAATGCTGCCGGCGAATTTGACGGCGTTTTCGATCTGCATCATGGCGTTGTCGAACAGGATCGAGCCGAGGTCGCTCTTGCCGGTGCGCGGCAGGTCGATCGACTTGATGCCGGCCGTCATGTCGAACGGCTGGCGCCAGATCTGCTGGTAGGAGTCGATAAAATCCGCCGCGATATCGCGCGCCTCGCGCTGCTGCTTGGCTTGCGGCAACGGCTCCGCGATCTTCCGCGGCACCGGCGTGGTGTCGTAGATGATGGCGGTGAGGGCCGCCCCCGCGCCGCCGTCAATGGCGGCATGATGCATCTTCGAGTAAAGCCCGATCTCGTTGTTCGCCATGCCTTCGAAGACGTAGAATTCCCACAGCGGACGGGCGCGGTTGAGGAGCTTGGCGTGCATCCACCCGAC
>JBKQQE010000424.1:0-3492 GCA_052326245.1 Xanthobacteraceae bacterium
CTTGGAACCCCATGAGCCTCGGCATAGATTCGGTGAGCGTAGAGACCGATCGGCACGGTCCCGATGCGCCGCGCGACCAGCGCGTCCGGGGTCGGGCGTATCATGCGGACGGCAATGTCGGCGTCGCGCCGCAACAGATCCTGCGCGCGGTTGCTGACCGTGAGTTCGATCACGATGCCGGGGTGCCGGGCGCAAAACTCCGCGAGCATGTCCGGCGCCACCTCGCAGCCGACGAACTCGCTCGTGGTCAGCCGCACCGTACCGTGGTCCTGCCTCGCCTCGCCCGAAGCGGTCCGCAGCAACGCGCCTTGCGCGGATGTCATTCGCTCGGCGTGAGGCACCAGTTCGAGCGCGATCGGGGTCGGCTGCAGGCCGCGTTGTGAGCGGATGAACAGCTTGACGCCGAGCGCCCGCTCCAGACCGTCGATATGGCGGCCCGCGGTCGGCTGGGTCAGGCCGAGGCGCCGGGCCGCGCCCGACAGGCTGCCGTCGCGCGCCACTTCGAGGAAGGTTCGGTAGAAGTCCCAGCTCGGCTCGGATCGAGTCATACGTTTATGTATATCATATGCCGATAATTCAACAATTTACGTTTATCGTATCCGGGTGCATTCCTATCCGCGATCCAACACTGGACAGGATCAGGGAGATTGGCATGACGGGCTCATTGCAGCAGGCGCGGCGCACCGCGCTCGTGATCGGCGCCACCGGCGGGTTGGGTTTCGAAGTGACGAAAGCGCTGCTGCGCCATGGCTGGCACGTCAGGGCGCTGGTCCGCAACCCGGCCGCCGCCGGTGCCGGACCGGCGCCGCTCGGAGCGGTGGATTGCGTCGCTGGAGATGCGGCGCGCGCGTCCGACGTTGCGGGCGCCGCCCGCGGCGTCGATCTGATCGTGCATGCGGCCAATCCGCCGCGCTACCGCAATTGGCGGGGTCTTGCGATTCCGATGCTGCGGAATTCGATCGACGCGGCCCGCCGGAGCGGGGCACGGCTGATGTTTCCCGGCAACATCTACAATTTCGCGCCCGAGATCCAAAGCCCGATCACCGAAGCCGCGGCGCAGCGACCGCGAACCGTCAAGGGTGCGGTCCGCGTGGAGATGGAGGCGATGCTGCGCGCGGCGGCGCAGGAGGGGGTGCGATCCGTGGTGATCCGGGCCGGCGATTTCCTCGGCAGGCACGCGCCGTCGTCCAATTTTTCGAACATCATCGTCAAGCCGGGCCGGCCGCTACGGTCGGTGGTCTATCCCGGCGCGCCAGCGGTCGGCCATGCCTGGGCCTACCTGCCGGACCTCGCCGAAGCCTTTGCTGAAATCGCCGATCGCGAGCGCGATCTCCCCGCCTTCGAGACGTTTCATTTCGCCGGCCACTGGCTCGAGCCGGGGATCGAGCTGGCGCACGCGGTGCGACGGGCCTCTGGTGATCCGCGACTGCCGATCCGGTCATTTCCATGGTTTTTCGTGAAGCTGCTGTCGCCGTTTGTACCGCTGTTTCGCGAGGTCCTTGAGATGAAGTATCTCTGGAGCACCCCGCTGCAACTCGACAATGTCAAACTGGAGGCGCTGCTTGGACGTGAACCGCACACGCCGCTCGACGAGGCGATCAGCGAGAGCCTGCGCGGCCTGGGCTGCCTGCCGCAAGCAACGGGTGAAGCGCAGGCGACGCCGCGCGGCTTGCCGGCATGAGCCGCCGTTCGACGTTCAAAGCGGATCAAGTGCCCGAATGGTCGTCTCGAGCATGGTGGCCAATTGATCCATCAGCTCCTGCGTCCTCAAATCGTTCAAGGCGCCCGACACGAACACCCCCCACCAGACCTGCGGCAGCTGCACCAGCCGCATGTCGTCGGCAATGCGCGCCAGGCCCGCGGGCACGGTGGCGCCGTTGACCACGGTCACGCCAAGCCCCTCGCGCGCGGCCACGATGGCGCCGTCCATGTGGGCGCCTTGAAAGGTGATCGCGTAAGGAATTTTTTGGCGTGTCAGTTCCTCCAGAATGACGTCTTTGATCAGTCCGTCGGGAGGAACCGCGAGGGAAATCGGACCGGCCTTGTCGAATCGCTTCCCTGGCAGTCCCACCCAGTTGAGCGGCTGTTGCCACGACCTCGACGCGTTCGCCGGCTTCGTCCGGGTCGGCACGGCGGTCGCGGTGAGCTTGCCGGTCTGCACGAGATTCAAGAGCTGCTCCGAGGTGCCGCGCTTCACCACGAAGTGTACGTCGGGATAGCGCTTTTGAAACTCGGCGAAGGCCGGCACCAGCACCCAGCAGCGCAATTCGTCAGGGCAGCCAACGGAGATTTCCGTGGTGGTGCTCGGCTGGCCGGCCTGTGACGAGATTCGACCGGGCAGGCCGTCGTGGATCGACAGAATCTCCCGCGCGCTTTCAACGGTCACTTCCCCTGCAGGCGTCAGCCAAACGCCGGGCCGCGACTTGTCAAACAGCGCCACGCCGAGCAGTTGCTGCAGACGGGCGACGTGACCGCTGATCGTAGGCTGGGACAGGTTGAGCCCGTGTGCCGCGCTCTTGAAGCTCCTGCTGTCCACGACGGCGAGAAACGATCTCAGCAGCTCGATGCTGATCTCGCGACGCAAGGCTTTTTTCGGCATCTCCGTCCCCCAAGCCAGAACCACGTCGCACACGGCGTTCGCAGAAAGATAGGTCTCCATTTCGTTAGCAAAGGGTTAACCATCCTATTTTACGATGTCTCATCATGTAAGGTGATAGCGGAAAATCCATAGGCAGTATGTCAGATGTCATACCCAACTGGGCACTGCTGGCAAAGCCGCTATTCAATTTGCGATCATAAAACACGATGTAGGTCTGGCCGGACAACGCATCCTGAAAAGCGCCGGTCACATCTAACAAATGCGTACCGCAAGCTGTCGTTGGCGGATTGCCGAAAGCCGACGTCCGCGTCCCCGCGCCGTGACCGCTCTTCGGTGACCATTGCTGCCAGGGCAGCAGGGGGTGGGCGATGGATCAGCTGATCAGCTTCCTCCGAATCGACGATCTGACGCGCCAGGATGCGAAAATCGCGTGGTCGCTGCTGCAGGATCACGCGGAAGGAATCATGCGGGACTTCTATGCGGATCTTCGCCGCCTCGACGCGGGACTGATCGACGCCACGACGGCGGAGCGGCTTACGCTGAAACAGAAGGAACACTGGAAGTCGCTTCTCACCGGCGAACTCGACCAGCAATTCTTCAACCAGTCGTCGCTGGTCGGAATCAAGCATCGCGAGGTCGGACTCGATCCGAAATGGTACATCGCCGGCTATCAAAAGATCAAAGCCAGGCTGACGGAACAGCTGTTCGCCGCGCCGCTGCCGATCGAGCGCAGGATCAGTCTTGCTACGGCGCTCGACAAGTATGTCGCGCTCGATATGGCGCTCGCCATCTCGTCCTACTCTTCGTGGCTCATCGACTAGTGTTCCGATGCTGACGGATGATTCACAAATCGGCTCAGACCTGCGAATCTGTGCCGATGAGGAAAATCGAAC
>JBKQQE010000425.1:0-12450 GCA_052326245.1 Xanthobacteraceae bacterium
TTTTGGATTTGACATTCGCTTCCACAACTCGCGGCTGGGTGGCAAGCCAATGACAAATCCACTCCACTAGCGCTCCCGCGCGCGCGCGTCGGCGGAGGATCGCGCCTCGGCCGGCACCCGCACCACCGATCGGGGCTGCCCCTGCGGCTGCGACGAATCGGAATTGCTGGCGCCGAACAGCACCCGCGTCGGGTTCTTGTCGAAATTGTTGACCGCCCGATCGATGTCTTCCAGCGTGCGGCGTCCTTCCGCCATCAGGCCCGAAAAGTCCTTGGTGCCCGAGGCCAGGAACTTGTTGACGCCGGAGGTGATGTCCGCGGTGCGCTTGTCGAGATTGTCGGCGAGATCCCTGATCGACTTCACCGAGGCGGTGAGCTGGCCGCCGTCCTTGCCGCCAACCAGCGCGTCGACCCCGGTCATGATGCTGTCGATGCGCTCCCCGTTCTTGGCCAGCGAAGCCGTGAAGGATTCGAGATTGTGCAGCGAGGTGCGCACCGCCTCCTGATTGTCGGCGACCAGCTTGTTGAGCGTCTGCACCGAGGAGCGCACGGATTCCATGATGTCCATGGTCGCGCTCAGGTCCGCGGTGAGGGTCGGGATGCCCTTGTCGCCGGGGGGAACCTCGGGGGCATCCGGCGAGCCGCCCTTCAGCGAGATCGCGGCCACGCCGGTGATGCCCTGGAATTCGAGCCCGACCAGGGTGTCCTGGCGGATCGGCGCGGTCTTGTCGATCGCGGCCAGCGCGATCACCCGCTTCGGGTCGTCGATCTTGACCGAGGTCACCTCGCCGATGCGGATGCCGTTGAAATTGACGTTGGCGCCGGTGCGCAGCCCCGAGGCCGGTCCCTCGAACACGATCCGCAGCGGGCTGCGCGCCTTGGCGGCGTGCAGGCTCTGGAACCACATCACGAAGCCGAAGCCGCAAAACAGCACCGCGAGCGTGAAGAACCCGATGAGCACGTAATTGGCCCGCGTTTCCATACTCGTACTCCCGCCCTAGCTGGCCAGCGCGCGCGCGCGCGGACCGTGGAAATAGGCCTGCAGCCAGGGATGCTGCGAGGCCAGCATGTCGCTCATGGTGCCGTCGGCGATCACCTTGCCGTCACCCAGCACCGCGATGCGGTCGCACGCGGTGTTGAGGCTGTCGAGGTCATGAGTGACCATGAATACCGTGAGACCCAGCGTTCGCTGCAGGGTCCGCACCAGTTCATCAAAATCGCCGGCGCCGATCGGATCGAGCCCCGATGTCGGCTCGTCGAGGAAGACGATGTCCGGCTCGAGCGCGAGCGCGCGCGCCAGCGCCACGCGCTTGATCATGCCTCCGGAAAGCTCCGAAGGAAAGCGGTCCGCCGCCTCGGCCTTGAGCCCCACCATCGCCAGCTTGGCCATGGTGATTTCGTCGAGCAAGCGCGGGGAAACGTTCAGATATTCGCGCAGCGGAAACTGGATATTTTGCCGCACCGTGAGCGAGGAGAACAGCGCCCCGTGCTGGAACAGCACGCCCCAGCGGCGTTCGACGCTGCGCCGGGTCGATGCGTCGGCGGTATCCATGTCCGTACCCAGCACCTCGATGCTTCCGCTCAGCTTCGGCACCAGGCCGATGATGGTGCGCAACAGCACCGACTTACCGGCCCCGGAGGCGCCGACGAAGCCGAGGATCTCGCCACGGTCGACGTCGAGCGAAAGCTCGTCGAGAACCCTCCGCGCGCCGAACTGGACCGAGACATCGCGTACCTTGATGATCGCCTCCTTCGCCATCGGCTAGTACCCTGTTTCCGAAGTTCGTGAGTCGCTTGCCGCACGTTCCCGACACGAACTTCGGAAACAAGAGGGTACTAGCATCATAGATTTGCTAGTGCCCATTGCTTTTCGAAGTTCGTGAAAGTGGTTGCCGCAATGTATCACGAACTTCGAAAAGCGGGCACTAGATCCCGATCGACGCGAAGAAGATGGCGAAGACGCCATCCATGACGATGACGAAGAAGATCGATTTCACCACCGAGGCGGTGGTGTGCTGGCCGAGCGATTCCGCGCTGCCCTCAACCAGCAGCCCCTCGACGCTGGCCACGATGCCGATCACCAGCGCCATGAATGGCGCCTTGATCATGCCGACCATGAAGTCATCGAGCGTGATCGCCTCGCGCAGCCGGAACAGGAACGCGTCCGGATCGACCCCGCCATAGAGCCAGGCGACCAGGCCGCCGCCATAGAGCGCGGCCATGCCACCAATGAAAGCGAGCGCCGGCAGCGATATAAGAAGCGCCAGAATGCGCGGCAGGATCAGCACCTCGACCGGATCGAATCCCATGGTGCGCAGCGCGTCGATCTCCTCGCGCATCTTCATCGAGCCGAGTTCTGCGGTGTAAGCGCTGCCGGAGCGCCCGGCCACCATGATCGCGACGATCAGCACGCCGATCTCGCGCAGCACCAGGATGCCGAGCATGTCGACCACGAACACGTCGGCACCGAACTGCCGGAAATGAAACAGGCCCTGCTGGGCGATGATGCAGCCGATCAGGAAGGTGATCAGCATCACGATCGGAACCGCGCGCCAGCCGACCTGCTCGACGTGGTGGACCATCGAGGTCAGGCGGAACGATGCCGGGCGCCGCATGACGTGGCTCACCGCCACCAGCAGCGCGCCGGTCATGCCCGCGAGCACGGCCATCATGTCGCCCATCTCCACGACACTGCGCCCGACGCTGTCCAGCAGGCCCGTGATGGTAAAGGGTGTCCGCTCCGCGGGCACCGCGGGGCCGACGCGTCGCACCTCGTTCAACAGGCTGGAATAGTCGGCCGACAGGCCGGCGATGCGGGACTCGGCGCCGGCTTCGGACAGGCCGCGACGCAGCCGTTCGATCAGCCAGGCGCCGAAGGTATCGAGCCTCGCCACCTTCGACACGTCGATCAGGACCGCGGCCTGGCCGCGTTCGAGCTTTTCGGCGTCATCGACCATGCGCTCGATGGCGTCGGCATATTGGGCGGTCCAGATTCCGGACGCGCGCAGCGCCACGCCGCCGCCGACCGTCACCCGCTCCAAGACCGGCTCACCGCTCACTGCAACCCCACCGCACTAGTGTCGCGAATCCGAAGTTCGCCTGATTTAGCTGCACCCTCCCGAGCGAACTTCGGATTCGAAAGGACACTGGAAACCTTTGATTTCATTGTTGTTTGGTTCGGAAATTCCCTCTGTGAGATCGCGGGACAGATAAAGGGAATTTCCGAACCACCACACTAGTCCTCGCTGATACCGCTGGCCGACTCGCCCCTCGATGCGTCATGACGCAGCGTCGCCGGGTTCGATCAAAGATCGATTAATTTGTAGCGAATGATCCGCGCCGCGATCCATCGCGTCGCCGCGTCCTCGCCTCGAGCTCTGCAAGATCGCCCTGTTCCACAGGCGTTTACGGGCGGGCCTCCGCCCGGTTCCCGGCCCGCGTCATTTACAGCCCGTCATTTAAGCCCATAGTAGGGCAAAGGTCACATCCCCGTCGCCCAAATTGCCAAAATTTCTGAATGACTTCCGCCCCCCCACCCGAGCTGACCGCCCGAATCGAGCGCTGGTCCATCGCGGGCAGCTTCTCGATCAGCCGCGGAACCAAGACCGAAGCCGTGGTGGTGGTCGCCGAAATCACCCGGCAAACCCCGGGGGGGCTGCGCCGCGGGCGCGGCGAATGCACCCCCTATGCCCGCTACGGCGAAACCCCTGAAACCACGCTCGCGGCCATCTTGGGCCTGCGGGAGGCGGTCGCGGCGGGGCTGACCCGCGAGGCCCTGCAGACCGCCATGCCCCCCGGCGCGGCCCGCAATGCGCTGGACTGCGCCCTCATCGACCTGGAGGCCAAGACCGCCGGCCGCCGGGCCTGGGACCTGCTTGGCCGCGAGGCGCCGAGAAGCCGCACCACCGCCTTCACGATCTCGCTGGGACTGCCTGCGGCCATGGCGGAGGCCGCGGCACGCGCCGCGCACCGGCCGCTGCTCAAGGTCAAGCTGGGCGGCGGCGACGATGGCGCACGGATCAGGGCGGTGCGCACCGCCGCCCCTGCCTCCGAGCTGGTGGTCGACGCCAACGAGGCCTGGGACGAGGCCAACCTGGAACGCCACCTGGCGAGCTGTGCCGAAGCCGGCGTGACCCTGGTCGAGCAGCCGCTGCCGGCCGGCCACGATGCGGCGCTGGCGCGGGTCAAGCGCGTGGTGCCGGTCTGCGCCGACGAAAGCGTGCACGCGCGCGCCTCGCTCACGGCGCTGCGCGACCGCTACGATGCCGTCAACATCAAGCTCGACAAGACCGGCGGCCTGACCGAAGCGCTGGCGATGGCCGATGCCGCGCTGGCACTCGGTTTCGACGTGATGGTGGGATGCATGGTCGCGACCTCGCTGGCCATGGCGCCCGCCATGCTGGTGGCGGGCGCGGCGCGGGTCGTCGACCTCGACGGCCCGCTGCTGCTCGCCCACGACCGCGAGGGGGGCCTGCGCTACGAGGGCAGCACGGTCTACCCGCCGGAGGCGTCGCTCTGGGGCTGAGCCGCCGCATCGTCTCCCGCAAGCCACGGTCCCGCGGCCAGGATCAATCCGGCGCCGGTCAGCGCCATGGCGGCCATGGCGTAATAGACGCCCTCGCCGTAGCTGCGAAACAGCGCCCCCGAGCCGATGGTGGCGCCGCTCAGCACGATACCGCTGGCGGCCGCGAGATACCCCTGGGCGGTCGCGGCGACCCGCGCCGGAACGTTGCGAACCATCAGCCCGACGATCCCGACCTGGGTCAGCCCGTAGGACAGCCCGTGCATCATCTGCACGGCGGCGAGCACGACGATCGGCGGCTGCTGTGCGGTCAGCGCCCAGCGCAGCGCGGCGCTCGCCGCCGCGACGGCGACCAGCACCGATGGTGCCCACGAAAACCGCGGCGACACCGCGAACACCACGATCTCGGCCAATACGCCGAGCGACCACAGGCATGAAATGGTGACCCCGCCGAGGCCGGCATTCTGCCAGGCGACCGAGCCGAAGGCGTAGTAGGCGGCATGGCTGCCCTGCACCAGCGCCGACGTGAAGATGATGGCGAGAAAGCCGGGCTGGCGCAGCAGGCCGGCCGCGCCCGTGTGCGGCGCGCCGGCGTGCAGATCGTGGTCGTCGAGCGGCCGCAGTCCGAGGCTGGCGAGCGCGCCGACCAGCGCCATGGCGACGATCACCCAGATCAGACTGCCCGCCGCGACCTGGTCGACGAACAGGCCGCAGCCGAGCGCGCCGAGAACGAAGGCCGCCGAACCCCACAGCCGCAGCGGACCGTAGTCGAGGCCGTAGCGGGCGACGCCCTTGAGCGCGTAGCCGTCCACCAACGGCATGATCGGGGTCCAGACGCAGGCGGTCAGCGCAAACAGCAACAGCACCGGCAGCGGCGTTGCGAACCAGCCGAGCGCAAAATGGCCGACCGCGGTCGCGAAGGCGAGCCAGGTGATCGCCGGCCGCAGCACATGATGGCGTTCCGCGAAGCCGGTGATCAACGGCAGCACGGTGAAGCGCGTCAGCGCCGGCACCGCCGTGATCAGGCCGATCCAGTAGACGTCGATGCCGCGCGCCTTCAGCCAGACCGGGAAGAACGGCAGGCTGATTCCCACCAGTCCGAACACCGCGCCGTAGAGCAGCGTCAGCCGCGTCGCGAATCGCCGCGCCGCAAGTGCCGGGGCGAAAGGAATGGTCGGTTCAGGTATCATCCCTACACATGCGATTCGCGCCGGCCCATGGTGATCGTCGTCCGCGTCGGGCCCGGGCCTGCGGCGCGCCACGCGGGGTGGTTCGGCGCGGTTCGCCGAGTCGGCGCCGTGACAACGACGCAGCGGGTTATACGCAACGGTAGAGATATGGCCAACGAAGCTTTCGCACTCTCGCCGATATCCGCCAGCGCCGCGCTGCCGTCGGACAACGACTATCAGGCCATCAGCGACGCTTTCATGGAGACGACGCGCGGCCGCTGGTTTCTCACCGAATACGCGCGCCGCAATCGCAACGCCGATACCGCGATGGTGCTCGCAGCCGTGGAGCGGATCGAGACGACGATCGCCGCACAGAAGCAGGTCGCGTCCACCGCGATGCGGGCCGAAGCCGACGAGGCGATGCGCGCGATCGTCGCGCAGGCCAGGGCCAGCGCCACCGGCGCCATCGACCGGTTCGCCGAAGCTCAGGTGTTCGCGCCGGCGCAGCGCGGGCTTCGCATCATCCGCGAGGTCGCCTGGCGGCTGCGCGAGGTCGGCTACGACAGCCGGATCTGCGATATTCTCGAGGCGCAGGCCGACGCCATCGACGCCAACCACGATCCGTCGCTGACGCAGGAGCTGCGCGCGGCGGTCGCGACCGCCTTCGAGGCGATCGACCGGCAGATCACGGACCTCGCAGCTTCCGGCGACGCCGCCGACGCGGTGGCCGAAGCGGCGCCGCCATCGGCGTCGCAGACGGTATCCGAGGTCGCGCAGGACGACGCGATCACGCTCGACGACGAGACGGTGGCCGAGGCCCCGGTCGCCGCGCCAGCCCCGGAAGACGTCCCGCAGCTTCAGGAAGCCGCCGCCACCACGCCCGTTCCGGATCTCCATCTGGCGCCCGCGCCGGTGGCACGACCGCACGTCGTCGAGACGACGACGGCGCCGTCACCTGACGTCGTCGAGGCGCCGCCCGCCGCCGCGCGCCCGGCCGCACCGCCGCACCTCGCCGCGGTGCCGCGCGAAATCATGGGCCCATCGGCCTCCGAGGAGATCGCGCCAGCGCCGCCGACAGTGCCGGTGCCGCCCTCCGCGGCCGCCTCGCCGCTCCCCGCCAACGCGCTGTCGCTGGGCGAATCCCTGCTCGCCCGCGGCATGGTGGCGACGCCAGCCAGCGCCAAGGCCGACCCGCTGGCGCCGATCAGGCGCATGAGCCAGGCCGAGAAGATCGCGTTCTTCAGTTAGCGATGAGTCGCGCGTAGAGATCGGCATCGACATTGCCGCCGGACAGCATGACGACGACGGTCTTGCCGCGCGCATCGATCCTGCTGGCGAGCAGCGCGGCGAGCGCCACGGCGCCGCCGGGCTCGACCACAAGCTTGAGGTCGCGAAACGCCACCGCAACCGCCTGGCCGACTTCGGCGTCGGTGGCGGTGACGCCTGAACTCACCAGCGTCTGGTTGATGGCGAAGGTGATCTCGCCGGGAATCGTCGCCATCAGCGCGTCACAGATCGTCGTGCCCACGGCCCGATGCGGTTCACGATGGCCGCTGCGCAGCGAGCGGGCGTGGTCGTCGAAGCCCTCGGGCTCCGCCGTCATCAAGGTGGCTGAGGGAAAACGCGCCTTCGTCGCCACCGCCGTTCCCGCCATCAGCCCGCCGCCCGAGGCCGGCGCCACCACGATGTCGGGCGTCAGGCCCAGCGCCGCCAGATCGACGCAGAACTCGCGCGCCGCCGTGCCCTGCCCGGCGATGATCATGGGGTCGTCGTAAGGCGGCACGATGGTCGCCTGACGCTTGGCGGCAATACCCTTGGCGATGGCTTCGCGATCCTCGCGCCAGCGATCATACAGCACCACCTCGGCGCCATAGGCCGCGGTGCGCTCGCGCTTGGAGAGCGGCGCATCGGACGGCATCACGATGGTCGCCGGCATGCCGAGCAGCTGCGCCGCGGCGGCGACGCCCTGGGCGTGATTGCCGGACGAAAACGCCACCACGCCGGCGGCGCGGCGCTCGGCCGGGATGGCGGACATCCTGTTGAAGGCGCCGCGGAACTTGAACGAGCCGGTGCGCTGCAGCGGTTCCGCCTTGAAGAACACCCGCGCGCCGGTCCGCTCGTCAACCGCCGGCGAGCACAGCAAAGGCGTTCGCACCGCGAACGGCGCGAGCACTACCGCGGCGGCGTCGATATCGGCCGAGGTCACGGGAAGCGGCTGGTCAGACATTGCGAGATGGTATCGCGCGGGGCAATCGCAACGCAAGACGGGCGATCTAGTACCTGCGGCACGAATATCGGAAAGCGAACACTTGTGTGGTGGATTTGACATTCGCTTCAGTATTGCCGCGAGGCCTTCTAGCGAATGTCAAATCCAAAACCACACTGGAATCTTATAGTTGCTAGTGTCCCTATAATTCTAACATTCGCAAAGGAGTCCGCCGCAGAGTGATGCGAATGTTAGAACTGGGACACTAGCCGCCGGGAACTCAGCTTGCGAGCGGCGCTCCTTCGGCCGGGGATCGCGACGCGGCGCCGGCCGCATCGTGCTCGGCGCGGGCGCGCAGCACATTGTCGACGAAGGCCCGGGCACAGGCTTCCCAGGTGTGCTTCAACGCGAAGTCACGGCAGGCCCGTCGCGAAACGCCGAGCGCGGTGAGACAGGCCACCCGCAGGTCGTCATTGAGCGCCCCCACCGGCGCGGTGCCGATGACGTCGCGCGGCCCCGACACCGGAAATGCGGCCACCGGCACGCCGCTCGCCAGCGCCTCGAGCAGCACCAGCCCGAACGTGTCGGTCATGCTCGGGAACACGAACACGTCGGCGGCCGCATAGGCTTCGGCGAGGTCCTCGCCCTGGCGGGCTCCCAGAAAGACCGCGCGGGGATAGCGCTTTTCGAGTTCGGCGCGGGCCGGACCGTCGCCGACCACGACCTTGGTGCCCGGCACATCGAGGTCGAGAAAGGCTTCGAGATTCTTTTCCACCGCGACCCGGCCCACCGACAGCAATACCGGCCGCGGCAGACCGAGATCGGCCTCGCGCGGACGAAACAGTTCGGCGTCGACACCGCGCGGCCACAGCACGACATTGCGAAAGCCGCGCGACCGCAGCTCCGCGGCCAGCGCCGGCGTCGCCGCCATCACCGCGCCGCTGCGCGCGTGAAAGCGCCGCAGCACCGCCCATACCCCGGATTCCGGGATCGGCGCGCGCGCCGAGACATATTCCGGAAAGCGGGTGTGGAAGCTGGTGGTGAACGGGACGCCGTGCTTGCGGCAGTAGTGCCGCACCAGCACGCCGATCGGACCTTCGGTGGCGATGTGGATGTTGTCGGGCCTCGCCTCGGCGATCAGGCTGGCGACGCGCGCGGGCCGCGGCAGCGCCACCCGCAGGTCGGGATAGCTCGGCAGCGCCATGGTGCGAAACGCCTGCGGCGTCAGAAACGAAACGTCGGCACCGAACTTCTGCGCCGCTTCGGCCATCATGGTCAGCGTGCGCACCACGCCGTTGACTTGCGGATGCCAGGCGTCCGTCGCGACCAGGATCCGCATCAGGCAGCTTGCGCCGACAGCGACGGGGCGACGGTCTGCGGCTTGGTCAGCGGGCCGGTCCAGGTCAGGATCTCGAAACGGCCATCGTCGTGCTCGACGATCGCGGTGCAGCTTTCCACCCAGTCGCCGCAATTCATGTAGCGGACGCCGTGCTCGTCGCGGATGGCGGCGGTGTGGATGTGACCGCAGATCACGCCGTCGGCGCCGTGGCGGCGCGCCTCGCTCGCCAGCGTCTGCTCGAACGCGCCGATGTAGTTGACCGCGTTCTTGACCTTGAGCTTGGCCCATTGCGACAGCGACCAGTACGGCCGGCCGAACAGCTTGCGGCCGAAATTGACCAGCCGGTTCATCTGGATCGCGAAATCGTAGGCCTTGTCGCCGAGGTGGGCGAGCCAGCGCGCGTTCTGCACCACCAGGTCGAAGATGTCGCCGTGAATGACCAGGTAGCGCTTGCCGTCGACGCCGACGTGAACGAACTGCTCGACAACCTCGACGCCGCCGGCATGCGTGCCGTAATAGGAGCGCAGGAATTCGTCGTGGTTGCCGGGAACGTAGATCACGCGCGCGCCCTTGCGGGCCTTGCGCAGCATCTTCTGGACGAAGTCGTTGTGGGATTGCGGCCAGTACCAGCTCGATTTCAGCGCCCAGCCGTCGATGATGTCGCCGACGAGGTAAATCGTCTCGGCATCATGATAACGGAGAAAATCGAGAAGCCGGTCGGCCTGCGATCCCCGCGCCCCGAGATGGACATCGGAGATAAACAGCGTTCGAAAACGGCGTTCCGGTTGACCTTCGCTCACGCTCAAATCAGCTGTTTTCATACAAAAGCGGCTACCAGATTCGCGTGACGGAACTGTGACTTACGCGACCAAAATGGCTGTATCACAACGTCGGGCGCGCGCGCTGGTTGCGTCGGATTCGCAACAATCCCGCAGGCACGGATCGGAGCGCGGCGCGATAGCCACGCCGGCACGGCGCGATCAGGCCGCCTGCTGCTCGGGCGTGCGCTGAAAGCAGACCAGCGTGTAGAACGCGGACACCTTGCGGCGTTCGACCAGGATCGCGTTCCTGTTGGCCGACGCCCAGGCCTGCAGCCGGGCAAAGGGGAATTCCGGTCGCAGGCCCAGCGCGCGGGTCTTCTTGGCGGCCCAGCGCTCCAGCGCCGCGGCCCAGCCGTGTTCGGAGTAGAGGTGGTTGACGAGAATGATGCGGCCGCCCGGCTTCACCACGCGGTGGCATTCCGACAGCACCTGCTCGGGATTGGCGACCAGCGTAATCACGAACTGGGCGACGACGCAGTCGAACGTGGCGTCCGGAAACGTCATGCGGTGCGCATCCATCTCGTGCACCGCCTTGACGAAAGGATAGCGCCCGCTCGCCATCTTGGCGCGGGCCTTCTCCAGCATCGGCGCGCACAGATCTATCCCGGTGATCTCGGTGCTGGTGTCGTAGTCGCCGAACGACAAACCGGTGCCGACGCCGACTTCGAGAATCTTGCCGCCGACCGCGCGCGCGGCGCGCGCCGCGGCGCGCCGGCCCTGCACCATCACCGGCCCGCAAATCGCATCATAGATCGGCGCCCAACGGGCATACGCGGTTTCAACAATGCTCTTGTCGAGATCGGTTGTTGTCATCCGGGTCACCGTTGCATGAAGGAATCGTGAAACCTGCGGCGTCCCGGCCCGCATAGCAACGCACTACGACATTGTTGCGACAGCAGGGCGCGGCGCCGCCCTGCCGAACCGCGCCGCGATCAGCCGCCGGCGGTGCGCGGCGGCTCGTCCCAGGCATGGAAATGATGCACCGGCCCGTGGCCATGCCCCACCGCGAGGCGGTCCGCCGCCGCGATCGCCGCGGTGACGAAGTCCTTCGCCTGCCGCACGGCGCTCACGAGATCGGCGCCCTTGGCGAGGCCCGCCGCGATCGCCGACGCCAGCGTGCAGCCGGTGCCGTGGGTGTTTGTGGTCGCGAGCCGCGGCGCGCTGAAACGCGCGACCCCATGGGCATCGAACAGGTAATCGGTGCTCTCCACGCCGGTGCCGTGGCCGCCCTTGATCAGCACGGCGCCACAGCCCAATGCCAGCAGGGCGCGCCCCTGGCGCTCGATGTCGCTCTCCCGCGCGGCGACGGCTTCCCCGAGCAAAGTGGCTGCCTCCGGCAAATTGGGCGTGATCAGGCGGGCCAGCGGCAGCAGCGCCTCGCGCAGGGTCGCCACCGCATCCGGGGTCAGCAGCGCGTCGCCCGAGGTCGCGATCATGACCGGATCGACCACCAGATTGGGCGGCGACCACCGCGTGAGCCCGGCGACGACCGCCGCGATGACGTCGGAGCGAGCCAGCATGCCGGTCTTGACCGCCCGGACGTCCAGGTCGGCAAAAACGGCGTCGAGTTGCGCGGTGACGAAGTCGGCCGGCACGACATGGACGGCGGTGACGCCGCGGGTGTTCTGCGCGGTCAGCGCGGTGATCACGGATGCGCCGTAGACCCCGCACGCGGCAAAGGTCTTCAGATCGGCCTGGACTCCGGCACCGCCGCTAGGGTCCGAGCCGGCGATGGTCAACGCAATGGGGATGGTCATGCGCGTCACTATGGCACGGGAAGGCAAATTGGAGGATACGGGAACCGGACGCCGCGGTGTTTCCCGATACAGAGCACTGGCTTGCCACGCCCCACGGGATTGGCTCTAGTAGGGCTGCCATCCTGCGCACCGACCGACCCGGTCGCCGCGCCGCCCGGAGATTTATCGGACATGATCCCGTTTTTCGTTCAGATCAAATGCAAGCTCGGCCAGTCCTACACCGTGGCCAATGCGCTGGCGGAGGCCGAGATCGCGTCCGAGATCTATTCGACCGCGGGCGATTACGACCTGCTGGTGAAGTTCTACGTCGACAAGGACACCGACATCGGCCACTTCGTCAACGAGAAGGTCCAGGTCCTGCCCGGGATCCAGGACACCTACACCATCATCACCTTCAAGGCGTTTTGAGAGCCCCGCCCTGCGCTCCGGGCGCGGCGGGGCCGGCGGGCTTTGGCGGACCTTCGACCGCCGGCAATGACTTCAAATAGACCGCGATGGCCATGCGATCGGCGTCGCCGAGTTCCGCCATGTTGCGAACCACGCGGGCCATTGCCCCGCCAGCCGTGTCGCCGTCGGGCGTTTCCCCGGTCTCCAGGAAATAGGCGATGGTCTTTTCCGACCAGTCGGCGAGGCCCTT
>JBKQQE010000426.1:0-2959 GCA_052326245.1 Xanthobacteraceae bacterium
ACGTCGCGCTGCAGGTCGGCTCCGGCGCCCGCAAGTCCGTCTATATGCCGAAGGCCGAGCGCGGTCAGTTTGCCGTCGCCAAGGTCGAACCCAAGCGCAAGGTCGCGGAATTCCGCGTCTCGGAGGACGCCCTGCTTCCGGTGGGCGCGGAAATCCAGGCGGACCATTTCGTGGTCGGCCAGTTCGTCGACGTCACCGGCACTTCGGTCGGCAAGGGCTTCGCCGGCGGCATGAAGCGCTGGAACTTCGGCGGCTTGCGCGCGACCCACGGCGTCTCGGTGTCGCACCGCTCGATCGGTTCGACCGGCGGCCGTCAGGATCCCGGCAAGACCTTCAAGAACAAGAAGATGCCCGGTCACATGGGCGTCGATCGCATCACCACGCTGAACCTGCGCGTCGTGCAGACCGATGTCGCGCGCGGCCTGGTGCTGGTCGAGGGCGCGGTGCCGGGCTCCAAGGGCGGCTGGATCATGGTGCGCGACGCCGTGAAGAAGCCGCTGCCGAAGGACGCGCCGAAGCCCGGCAAGTTCAAGGTCGTCAATGGCGGCGCGCAGGACGCGCCCGCCGCAGCCGAGAAGGAGGGCGCGTGATGGAACTGAACGTCACCACGCTCGAAGGCAAGGCCGCCGGATCGGTCAAGCTGTCGGACGAGATCTTCGGTCTCGAACCGCGCATCGACATCATCCAGCGCTGCGTCAACTGGCAGCTCGCCAAGCGCCAGGCCGGAACCCACAAGGCCAAGGGCCGCGCCGAGATCTGGCGCACCGGCAAGAAGATGTACAAGCAGAAGGGCACCGGCGGCGCCCGTCACGGCTCGGCCCGCGTGCCGCAGTTTCGCGGCGGCGGTCGTGCCTTCGGTCCGGTCGTGCGCAGCCACGCGTTCGATCTGCCGAAGAAGGTGCGCGCGCTGGCGCTGCGCCACGCCCTGTCGGCGAAGGCGAAGGATGGCGGGCTGATCGTGATCGACAGCGCCGCGATCACGGACGGCAAGACCAAGGTCCTGACCGGGCACCTGTCCGGGCTCGGCCTGACCAACGCGCTGATTATTGACGGCGCGGAAGTGAACACCGGTTTCGCAGCCGCGGCGCGGAACATCCCGAACATCGACGTGCTGCCGATCCAGGGCATCAACGTCTATGACATTCTGCGCCGTCAGAAACTCGTGCTGACCAAGGCCGCAGTCGATGCGTTGGAGGCGCGCTTCAAATGACAATCGAGGCGAAGCATTACGACGTGATCGTGGCGCCGGTCATCACCGAAAAGGCGACGGCGGCGTCCGAACACAACAAGGTGGTGTTCAAGGTTGCGGCGAAGGCGACCAAGCCGCAGATCAAGGAAGCGGTGGAGAAGCTTTTCGACGTCAAGGTCAAGAGCGTGAACACGATCGTCCGCAAGGGCAAGACCAAGGTCTTCCGCGGTTCGTTCGGCACGCAGTCGGACTCAAAGCGCGCGATCGTGACCCTCGAAGAGGGCCACCGCATCGACGTGACGACCGGACTGTAAGGCGATACGACGATGGCATTGAAAACATTCAACCCCACGACACCGGGCCAGCGCCAGCTGGTGATGGTCGATCGTTCCACGCTCTACAAGGGCAAGCCGGTCAAGGCGCTGACCGAGGGCAAGCATTCCTCGGGCGGCCGCAACGCCACCGGCCGCATCACCGTGCGGTTCCGCGGCGGCGGCCACAAGCAGGCCTACCGCATCGTCGACTTCAAGCGGACCAAGGTCGACGTTCCGGCGACCGTGGAGCGCCTGGAATACGATCCGAACCGCACCGCCTTCATCGCCCTGGTCAAGTATCAGGACGGCGAGCAGGCCTATATCCTGGCGCCGCAGCGCCTCGCGGTCGGCGACACCGTCGTTTCGGGCGACTATGTCGACGTCAAGCCGGGCAATGTCATGCCCATCGGCAACATGCCGATCGGCACCATCGTCCACAACGTCGAGCTGAAGATCGGCAAGGGCGGCCAGATCGCGCGCTCCGCCGGCAACTATGCCCAGATCGTCGGCCGCGACCAGGATTACGTCATCCTGCGGCTCAATTCCGGCGAGCAGCGCCTGGTGCACGGCCGCTGCCGCGGCACCATCGGCGCGGTGTCGAATCCGGATCACATGAATATTTCGATCGGCAAGGCCGGCCGTAACCGCTGGCTCGGCCGCAAACCGCACAACCGCGGCGTCTCGATGAACCCAATCGACCATCCGCACGGCGGCGGCGAAGGCCGCACCTCCGGTGGCCGTCATCCGGTGACGCCGTGGGGCTTCCCGACCAAGGGCAAGAAGACCCGCAAGAACAAGTCAACCACGAGATTCATTCTCGCCAGCCGCCACAAGCGGAAGAAGTAAGGATCGCACGCCATGGTTCGTTCGGTGTGGAAAGGCCCGTTTGTCGAGGGGTCTCTGCTCAAGAAGGCGGATGCGGCCCGCGCGTCCGGCCGCCACGATGTCATCAAAATCTGGAGCCGCCGCTCGACGATCTTGCCGCAGTTCGTCGGTCTGACCTTCGGGGTTTACAACGGTCAGAAGCACGTTCCGGTCGCGGTCAACGAGGAAATGGTCGGGCACAAGTTCGGCGAGTTCTCGCCGACCCGCACCTTCCACGGTCACGCCGCTGACCGGAAGGCCAAGCGAGCCTGAGGATCAGAGAAATGGGCAAGCCTCAACGCGCGAGAGTCCTCGCCGATAACGAAGCCAAGGCGGTTGCCCGCATGCTGCGGGTGTCGCCGCAGAAGCTCAATTTGGTCGCCGGGCTGATCCGCGGCAAGAAAGTCGCGACCGCGCTCGCCGATCTCGAATTTTCGCGCAAGCGCATCGCCCGCGACGTGAAGAAGTGCTTGGAATCGGCGATCGCCAATGCCGAGAACAATCACGATCTCGACGTCGACGATCTGGACGTGACCCAGGCGCATGTCGGCAAGGCGATTGTGCTGAAGCGGTTTACGCCGCGCGCCCGCGG
>JBKQQE010000427.1:0-3533 GCA_052326245.1 Xanthobacteraceae bacterium
GCTACGAGAAGCTGGGAACGGAGAATTCGATCGCGGTGCAGCAGCGTGATACGCAAATCTGGCTGGTCGCGCAGGACGAAGCGACGGTCAAGAACGATCAGGCAAAGATCGATTACGCCGCGGTCCAGCTTGCCTACACCACGATTACCTCGCCGATCGCCGGCCGCACCGGCGTGCGGATGATCGACGCCGGCAACATCGTGCAGACGACCGACACCACCGGCCTGGTGGTGGTGACGCAGATCGAGCCGATCTCGGTGCTGTTCACCCTGCCGGAGGACGATTTCGACGTGGTCAACCGGCAGATGGCCGCGGGACCTCTGACGGTCGTCGCGTCGAGCCGGGCGGACAACAAGGTGCTGGGCCAGGGAACAGTGCTGTTGATCAACAATCAGATCAACCAGGCCACCGGCACGATCCAACTGAAGGCGACCTTCCCGAACCAGGATCATGCGCTCTGGCCGGGGCAGTTCATCGACGCGCGGTTGCTGGTCGAGACGCTCCATCACGCGGTCACCGTCCCCGCCGCCGCCGTGCAGGTCGGTCCCCAGGGCGTCTACGCCTATGTCGTCAGGGCCGACACTACGGTCGAGATGCGGCCGATCAGGGTTTCGGCGGCCAATCCCGGCGCGCCCATGGCGCTGATCGAATCCGGGGTGTCGGCCGGCGATCAGGTCGTGGTCGACGGGCAGTTGAAGCTTCGTGCCGGCGCGAGCGTCAAGATGATCTCCGCAACACCCCCGCCGGTGCCCCCAACGGCGCCGGCGCCCCGATGAACATCTCCGAACCGTTCATCCGCCGTCCGATCGGGACGACGCTGCTGGCGATCGGATTGCTGATGATCGGGGTGGTCACTTTTCCAATGCTGCCGGTCGCGCCGCTGCCGCAGGTCGACTTTCCTACCATCCAGGTTTCCACGAAGTTGCCGGGGGCCAGCGCCGAGACCATGGCCGCGAGCGTTACCGCCCCGCTCGAGCGACAATTCGCCTTGATCGCCGGGGTAACCGAACTGACCTCGACGAGTTCGCTCGGCTCAAGCTCGATTACCGTGCAGTTCAACCTCGCTCGCGACATCGATGCCGCCGCAGGCGACATCCTGTCGGCGATCAACGCCGCCGGTGGACAATTGCCAACCAATCTGCCGAGTCCGCCCAGCTACAAGAAGGTCAATCCGGCGGACTCGCCGATCCTGCTCCTGGCGCTGACCTCGGCCTCGCTGCCGCTCACGGTGATCGGCGATTCCGCGGAGAATATCTTGACCCAGCAGCTTTCGCAGATCAGCGGCGTTGCCCAAATCACAGTCAACGGCCAGCAGAAGCCAGCGGTACGCATTCAGCTCGACCCCGCAAAGATCGCATCGCTCGGTCTCGCTCTCGAGGATGTGCGGGCGCAGATCGTCAACGCCACGGCCGACGCGCCGAAGGGTATCTTCGACGGCGCGCAGAAGAGCTTCGCGGTCTACGACAACGATCAGATCCTCGCCGCGGCGCCCTGGAACGACATCGTCGTGGCCTACCGCAGCGGCGCACCGGTTCGTATCCGCGACATTGGCCGCGCGGTGGACGGGCCAGAGGACACCAAGCTCGCTGCTTGGACGAACGGCACCCGGTGCATCCTGCTAGCGGTCTATAAGCAGCCCGGAGCTAACGTGATCGATACGGTCAATCAGGTGCGGGCGGCGCTGCCGCATCTCCAGGCATCGATCCCCGCGGCGATCGATGTGGCGATCCTCGCGGATCGTACCCAGACGATCCGCGCCTCAGTTACCGACATGGAGACCACCCTAGCGATCACCATCGTCCTGGTGGTCGCGGTGATCTTCCTCTTTCTGCGCACTGTCTGGGCGACGATCATCCCCGCTATCGCCGTGCCGCTGTCGCTGACCGGGACGTTTGCGGCGATGTATCTCCTCAATTACAGCGTCGACAACCTTTCGCTTATGGGGCTCGCGATCGCCGTCGGCTTCGTGGTGGACGATGCGATTGTCATGCTGGAGAACATAACCCGCTACATCGAGGAGGGCCTGACGCCGCTCGAGGCGGCGCTCAAGGGGGCCGGCGAGATTGGCTTCACCATTGTCTCGATCAGCCTCTCGCTGGTCGCCGTGTTCATTCCCCTGCTGTTGATGAGCGGCATCGTCGGCCGGCTGTTTCGGGAGTTCGCCGTCACCGTAACAGTGGCGATTCTGATCTCGGGGAGCATCGCACTGACGCTGACGCCGATGATGTGTTCGCGCTTCCTGAAGAGTAAGCGGGTGGCCCGTCACGGTCGGGTCTATCTGTTTTTCGAGCGAATGTTCGACCGGCTGCTGGCGGGCTACGAATGGGGCCTGAAGCGCGCCCTGAAGTATCGTCGGCTGACCCTCTGCGTGTTCCTCGGAACGATGATGGTCACTGTTGTCCTGTACATTCTGATCCCGAAGGGTTTCTTTCCGGAGCAGGACACCGGACTCATCTTCGGCAGCGCCGAGGGGTCGCAGGATATCTCCTCGGCGGCGATGTGGGGCCATCTCGGCGCGATGGCCGAGATCATCGCTCAGGATCCGGATGTGGCCGGCGTCGGCTACACTGCCGGCGCCTCGACGTTCAACAGCGGCACCTTCTTCATCACATTGAAACCTCGGGTCCAGCGCCGGGCGAGCGCCGACCAGATCATCGCACGGCTACGCCCCAAGCTGGCGACCATCGAGGGCGCCAATCTCTATCTCCAGGTGCTGCAGGACATCAAGCTCGGAGGCCGGCTCGGCCGGACTCAGTACCAATACACGCTGCAGGACGCCGATCTCGACGAGCTCGATGTCTGGGCGCCCAAGCTGGTGGCCAAGCTGCAAGGACTGAAGCAGCTAGCCGACGTCACCAGCGATCAGCAGGCGAACGCCGGCACGGCGACCGTAACGATCGACCGCGACCGGGCGGCTCGCTTCGGCATACAGCCGACGCTGATCGACGCGACGATCTACGACGCCATTGGCCAGCGTCAGGTGACACAGTATTTCACGCAGCTCAACGCCTATCACGTCATTCTGGAGGTCGCCCCGGCTCTGCAGCGCGATCCGCGCCTGTTCGAAAAGCTCTATATCACCTCGCCGCTGATGGCGGGACAGCAGGTACCCGTATCGACCTTCGTGCGCCTGGACATGACGAAGACGTCATATCTCGCCATCAATCATCAGAGCCAGTTTCCATCGGTGACGGTGAGCTTCAACCTGGGAGCAGGGGCGGCGCTCGGCGATGCCGTGACGGCGGTTCAGCAGGTCGAGACCGATCTCGGTGTTCCGGCGACACTGACCGGGTCGTTCCAAGGCACGGCGCAGGCCTTCCAGTCTTCGTTGGCGACGACGCCCTATTTGATCGCGGCCGCGCTACTGGTCGTCTACCTCATCCTCGGTGTGCTCTACGAAAGCTTCGTTCACCCCTTGACGATCATCTCGACACTCCCTTCAGCCGGGGTCGGCGCCCTCTTGATGCTGATGCTGTTCGGCTATGACCTCAGCGTCATCGCGATTATCGGCATCATCATGCTCATCGGCATCG
>JBKQQE010000428.1:0-7002 GCA_052326245.1 Xanthobacteraceae bacterium
TCTGCCTGCACGGCCAGCCGACCTGGTCCTATCTCTACCGCAAGATGATCCCGGCCTTCGTCGCAGCGGGCCTGCGCGTCGTCGCGCCGGATTTCTTCGGTTTCGGCCGCTCCGACAAGCCGGAAGACGAGGCCACCTATACCTTCGACTTCCATCGCGCCTCGATCATGGCGCTGATCGAGGCGCTCGATCTCAGGCACATCACCCTGGTCTGCCAGGACTGGGGCGGCCTGATCGGCTTGACCATCCCGATGGACATGGCGGACCGCTTCGACCGGCTGCTGGTCATGAACACCGGCCTCGGGACCGGCGACGTGCCGCTGGGCGAGGGTTTTCTGGCGTGGCGCGCCTTCTTCAACAGCAAGCCCGACATGGACATCGCGGGTCTGATGAAGCGCGCGGTGCCGGCGCTGAGCGATGCCGAGGCGGCCGCCTATGGGGCGCCGTTTCCGGACGTGCGCTACAAGGCCGGGGTGCGGCGCTTCCCCAATCTCGTGCCCGATCGGCCGGACGCCGGGGGGGCGGCGCTGTCGCGCCGGGCGCGCGATTTCTGGGCCAGCACGTGGTCGGGCAAGAGCTTCATGGCGATCGGCATGACCGATCCGGTGCTCGGCCCGCCGGCCATGCGGGCGCTGCACGCGACGATCCGCAATTGTCCGCCGCCGCTCGAGCTCGCCGATGCCGGCCATTTCACCCAGGAGGCCGGCGCCGTCATCGTCGAGAAGGCGATGGCGAGCTTTTCGGGTTGAACGAATACCACCAAGTGGGCGAGACCGGCGCCGGCGGCTTCAAGATCCGCCGTCGGCGACGCCGGCCTCGGCGAACGTCGCCATGCCGTTGTGGCAGGCCAGCGCGGCCTTGAGCAGGCCGATGGCGACCGCGGCGCCGGAGGCTTCGCCGAGCCGCATGCCGAGATCGAGCAGCGGGTCGAGCGCCAGCTCGCTCAGCAGCGCCCGATGCCCGGCTTCGGCGGAGACGTGTCCGGCGCGGCAATGCTCGAGCAGCGCCGGGTTGAGCCGGGCGAACGGCAGCACCGCCGCTGTGGTCACGAAGCCGTCGAGCAGCACCGGCACGCGCTGCGCCCGCGCGGCGAGCACGGCGCCGGCAATCGCCGCGAGTTCACGGCCGCCGAGCGCGGCCGCGACCGCGAGCGGGTCGGCGAGGCTGTCGCGGTGACGCGCGAGGCCGGCCTCGATGGCGGCCCATTTGCGCGCGAGGCCGGCGTCGTCGACGCCGGTGCCGCGGCCGGTCCAGCGCACGGCGCCGCCGCCGAGCAGCGCGGTGCACAGCGCCGCCGCCACGGTGGTGTTGGCGATCCCCATCTCGCCGACCACCAGCAGGTCGCAGTCGGGGCTGACAGCGCGATAGCCGACATCGAGCGCGGCGAGAAATTCGTCTGCCGTCATCGCCGGCGCCACCGTGAAATCGGCGGTCGGCCGCTGCAGATCGATCGGCTCGACCTGCAGATCGGCGCCGGCGAGTTTCGCCAGCTGGTTGATGGCGGCGCCCCCGGCGGCGAAATTGGCCACCATCTGCACCGTGACCTCGCTCGGAAACGCCGAGACGCCGCGGGCGGCGACGCCGTGATTGCCGGCGAACACCGCGATCTTGATCTTGTCCAGCCGCGGCCGGTCGCGGCCCTGCCAGGTCGCCAGCCACGCCGCCAGCTGCTCAAGGCGGCCGAGGCTGCCCGGCGGCTTGGTCAGCTGGTCCTGGCGCGCGGCGGCCGCGGCGCCGGCCTTCTGGTTGCCTTCGGCAAGGTCGCCACAGAAGGCGCGGAGGTCATCGAGCGTTGCAAATCGCATGAAAATCCTGTTGGCGGCGGACGGTGGATCGGCGATGTCTATAGCATGGAAAACTGGCTTGACGACCTGCGCCGGGCCGGCGCGTTCCTGACCCGGGTGCCGATCCCGCATACCCATGATGCGGCGGGATTTCTGCGGTCGATGCGGGTTTTTCCGCTGGTCGGCGCCGCGATCGGGCTGGCCGCCGGTTGTCTGCAACTGGTGCTGCTGAAGCTCGGTCTACCGCCGCTCGCCGCAGCGGCGCTCACGCTTGGCGCTGGCGCGCTGATCACCGGCGCGCTGCACGAGGATGGCCTCGCCGATGTCGCCGACGGTTTCGGCGGCGGGCGCAACAAGGATGCCAGGCTCGCGATCATGCGCGACAGCCGGCTCGGCACCTACGGCACGCTGGCCCTGCTGGTGAGCTTCGCAGCCCGCGCCGCCGCGCTGGCGGCGCTGCCCGCGGCCAGCGTCATCGCGGCGCTGGTTGCGACCCACGCGCTGGCGCGCGCGGTGGTGCCGGCGCTCTCGCTGGCGTTGCCGTTCGCGCGTGACGACGGCCTCGCCGCCGGCGCCGGCCAGCCCGATCCGCTGGTGGTCGCGACGGCGCTCGGCCTCGGCGCGCTGATCGCGGTGATCTGCCTGCCGTGGGGGACGGCGTTCGCGGCCTTGCTGCTGACGGCGCTCGGCGCCGCGGCGATGGCGTGGCTGGCGATGCGCCAGATCGGCGGCGTCACCGGCGACGTGCTCGGCGCCACCGAGCAGGTCGGCGAGGTGGTGATCCTGCTCGCGCTCGCGGCCCGCTTCGGTTGAGGCGGCGATGACGGGCGACCGCATGACCCGGATCTGGCTGGTGCGGCACGCGCCGGTGGCCGGCCGGCGCGGGGTGATCCACGGCGCCGACGCGCCCGCGGACCTCAGCCATGCGGCGGCATTGGCTGCGCTGAAGGCGGTGCTGCCCGCCCCCGCGCCGGCGTTCTGCAGCCCGGCGCGGCGCACCCGCGACACCGCGCGGGCGCTGGCGCTCGAGGCTTCGATCGTCAACGATTTTGACGAGCAGGATTTCGGCGCCTGGACCGGCCGGCGCCACGACGATCTCGCGGCGACGCAAGGCGAGGCCTATCGCGCCTTCTGGAACGCCCCGGCCCACACCGCGCCGCCGGGCGGCGAGAGTTTCGCCGATCAGGTGCAGCGCGTCGCCGCCGGGCTCGCCAGGCTGCCGTCCGGCGACGCCATCGTGGTGGCGCATTCGGGCACCGTCCGCGCCGCGCTTGCGGTCGCGCTCGACGCTAGCGCCGACAGCGCGCTGCGCTTCGTCGTCGATCCGCTGTCGCTGACCCGCATCGATCGATTGCCCACGGGCTGGCGCGTCGGTGCCGTCAACCGGGTCTGTTTGACCGCGAGCGACCAACTTCCTACGCTGGACGGTGATGCCGGTGCGTGAACCCGACCAACCGTCGACACTGCTGGTGCTGGGCGGCGCCCGTTCCGGCAAGTCGATCTTTGCGGAAGCGCGCCTCGCGGCGATTGGTGTGAGAAAGGTCTATCTGGCCACCGCGACCGCCGGCGACCAGGAAATGCAGGCGCGGATCGCCCATCACCGCGCCCGGCGCGGCGCGGACTGGCGCGCGGTCGAGGAGCCGCTCGATCTGGTCGAAGCCTTGCGGGACAACGCGACGCGCGACAGCGCCGTGCTGGTGGATTGCCTGACGCTGTGGCTCTCCAATCTGATGCATGCGGGGCGCGATCCGGATCGCGAAGCGCTGCGACTGGTCGACTGGCTCGGCAGCGCGCCGGGGCCGGTGGTCTTGGTCTCCAACGAAGTCGGCCTCGGCCTGGTGCCGGAGACCCCTCTCGGCCGCAGCTTTCGTGACGCGCAGGGCCGGCTCAACCAGCAGGTCGCGGCGGTGGTCTCCGAGGTGGCCTTCGTCGCCGCGGGGCTGCCGCTGTGGCTGAAGCGCGCGGCGTCGCAATCGGATTGAAGCAGCGAAATTCTGTGCCAGAACGCGACGCGACCAGCTGCGTTATTAAGGTTTGGAACGGCAGCGGAACGAACCGGGCCCGAATCGACCGAATCGCCGTCGCGCGAACCTTGCCGCGCTCGATCTGGTGACCGGCGGGGCAGCGCGGCACAACATAGAGGCGGGTGCATCGAAGCGACGTATTCCAGCCAGTGCGCCAACGTTAACATTCGGCAGCGCTGCTCCGGCACGAACGTGGTGGGCGCGCGAGACAAGGCCAGGGGTCGAGCTTCAGCGCGCTGTGTCAAAACGCGACGTGACGCAGGCCGCATCTTAAGACCTGGAACGGCAGCGGAACGAACCGGGCCCGAATCGGCCGAATCGCCCTCGCGCGCACATTGCCGCGCTCGATCTGGTGACGAGGCGGGCGAGGCGACACAAGATAGCGGCGGCGCGCCGATGCAAGGGAGCGCCGGCCACGACGCGAAGGTTAACGGTCAGCTGATTTGTTCGAGCGGCAAGAGCCGCGTCGCCTTCAGGCAATCGAGCACGATCGACGAGCGCACATGCGCCACGCTCTCGTGCGGCATCAGCACGTTGTTGACGATGTCGGACAGGCTCTTGAGGTCGCGCAGCGCGATCTTCAGCAGATAATCGGCGTCGCCGGTCAGCGCGTAGGCTTCCTGGATCGCGCCGGTGCGACGCACCAGGTCGCGGAAGCGCCGCGCGTTGTTCGGCGAATGCGTCGCCAGCGTGATCTGCACCAGTGCGATCACGTTGAAGCCGAGCGCCTCGCTGGCGAGGTCGGCATGATAGCCCTGAATCACCTTATCCTGCTCCAGCCGGCTGCGCCGCCGCGAGCACTGCGACGCCGACAGGCCGGCGACGTCGGCGAGTTCCTGGTTGGTGAGACGGCCGTCCCGCTGCAGGGCGGCGAGAATCTTCAGGTCGAAGCCGTCAACCGATATCATGCGTAAGAGACCTGTATTTTGCACGGACCGTGCATTTGAACCGCTTAGGTCGGCGATTTTGCATGAACATTGTGCCGAATCTGGTCGATGATAGCAAGACGCAACTGCAAGGAGCGCCCATGGGTCCGTTTCCGCACGACTGCCCTCCCGCCACGCTGTCCGACGACAACCCGATGGGCACCGACGGCTTCGAATTCGTCGAATACGCGCATCCCGACCCCGAGCGGCTGCACGCGCTGTTTCGCCTGATGGGGTTTTCGGCGGTGGCGCGCCACAGGACCAAGGCCATCACCGTGTACCGCCAGGGCGACGTCAACTATCTCGTCAACGAACAGCCCGGCAGCCACGGCCACGACTTCGTCGCCGCCCACGGCCCCTGCGCGCCGTCGATGGCGTTTCGCGTCGTCGATGCCGGCCACGCGTTCGAACGCGCGCTTTCGCTCGGCGCCGAGCCCGCGGATGCCGACGCCGCGCGCAAGACCCTCGACGTTCCCGCCATCAAGGGCATCGGCGGCAGCCTGCTCTACTTCGTCGACCGCTATGGTGCCAAGGGCTCGCCCTATACGGACGAGTTCGACTGGCTGGGCGCGCCCGACCCGCGGCCGGAAGGCGCGGGCCTCTACTACATCGATCACCTCACCCACAACGTGCACCGCGGCCGCATGGACGTCTGGACCTCCTTCTATGCGCGGCTGTTCAACTTCCGCCAGATCCGCTTCTTCGATATCGAGGGCCGCGCCTCCGGCCTGTTCTCGCGCGCGCTGACCTCGCCCGACGGCAAGATCCGGATTCCGATCAACGAGGACGCCGGCGCCAGCGGGCAGATCGAGGAATATCTGAAGTCCTATCACGGCGAGGGCATCCAGCACGTCGCCTGCGGCGTCAGGGACATCTACCGCGCCATCGAACGGCTGCGCGCGGACGGCCTGCCGTTCATGCCGTCGCCGCCGTCGACCTATTACCAGCGGGTCAATGGGCGCCTGCCGGGCCACGGCGAGGATCTGGCGCGGCTCTCCGCCAACGGTATCCTGATCGACGGCGAGGGCGTGGTCGACGGTGGCCACACCAAGGTGCTGCTGCAGATCTTTTCCGCCAACGCCATCGGCCCGATCTTCTTCGAGTTCATCCAGCGCAAGGGCGACGACGGCTTCGGCGAAGGCAACTTCAAGGCGCTGTTCGAATCGATCGAGGAGGACCAGATCAGGCGCGGCGTGCTCACGGTGGCGGAGAAGCCCGCGGCGTAGATTGCGCTAGTTGTTGTCGTCGCCCGGCTTGACCGGGCGACCCAGTACGCCGCCATGTCGCGGTTAGATTGCAAGCGCCCTCGAATACTGGATCGCCCAGTCCTTCGGCCGGGCGATGACGGGGGAGGTGGTCGAAACGTCGCGCCAATCTTGTCGACAGTGCCGTTCACCGCTTCCGGAACACCACGCTGAGATTGTTCGCCGGCATCTCGACCACGCGGTCGAGCGCGAATCCGGATTGCTCCGCGAGCGCCGCGACGTCTTCCAGGAGCCGCAGGCCCCAGGCCGGATCGCGGCCGCGCAGGCTTATGTCGAACTCTTCGTTGCTTGGCGCGGTCGTTACGCCCCCGCGGCGATAGGGGCCGTAGAGATAGAGCGGCGCGCCGGCGGCAAGCGCCGCGGCCGCGCCCGCGAGCAGGCCCTCGGTCGAGCGCCACGGCGAAATGTGAATCATGTTGATGCAGATAATGGCGTCCGCGGCCTTGACTGGCCAGGGCAGCGACGCGGCGTCGAGCGCGATCGGCAGGCTTATGTTGTGAAGTCCGCTGTCGGCGATCCAGGCTTTGATGCTCGCGCGCGCGCCGGCATCGGGATCGGACGGCTGAAACGACAGGTCCGGCAGGTGCCGTGCGAAGTGGATGACATGCTCGCCGGTGCCGCTGGCGATCTCGAGCACCAGGCCGCGCGCGGGCAGGACCTCGCGCAGCACCGCGAGGATCGGGTCGCGGTTGCGCAGCGCGGCGGGCGCGGAGCGGCGGTCAGGGGTCATGGCGCCCCATGCCATAGCGCGAAGTCGCGGCGGCGGGAAGGTGGAAGGCGGCGTGGAACCTACCTCGTCATGCGCGGGCGTTCTCTGGCCTGAATTGACTCGTCATGGCCGGGCTTGACCCGGCCATCCACTCTTAAACTTGCGTCGCTGGCCAAAGAGTGGATGCGCGGGTCAAGCCCGCGCATGACGAAAAGATAGGTCGACGATAGCAGATTAAAAGCAAAAGCTTCGGGTCTTGGACCCGGAGCTTGGCATTTTCGTGAGGAGTGAACG
>JBKQQE010000429.1:0-4933 GCA_052326245.1 Xanthobacteraceae bacterium
CACCAGCGGGATGGTGAGGAGCAACAGCTTGGCGGACAAGCCGAATCGCGGCCGGACGAGCCGTCCGCCGGGCCGTTCCGCGCGCTGGGTGGTCCCCTCGGTCATCGCGTCGTCAGTTCCCCGCCTCAGGACTTAACTCTGGACTTGAACCGCCTCGGAGCGTCCCTGGAGCCGCCGGGGTCCCGGCTTCGCCGGTTCCCGGGCCGATCCATCAACGCCCTGAAAATCCAGCCGAATTACACTACGACTCGGCCGTGACAATTGTTTCACTAACCCCGGATCGGCGCCAGCATTCCCTGGAATGCCAAGATTGACGAAAACGGGATGCTCCCGTATAAGCCGCGCCAACTGTCTCCGGTGGCCGATCGAGCGAGGCCTAGGTCATTTTTGGGTCCAGAAACCGGCCCTTGTATGACGCACCGGGACGTTCCACCTCATTGCCACACGACCACCTCGGCGCACTTGCCAGGTCAGCGGAGATCGACCCGTGAAGCGGACTTATCAACCCAGCAAACTGGTGCGCAAGCGCCGTCACGGTTTTCGTGCCCGTATCGCCACGGTCGGCGGTCGCAAGGTTATCGCCGCGCGTCGCGCCCGTGGCCGCAAACGCCTGAGCGCCTGAGCGCCCTCCCTGAGCCCCTTCATGCGCTCCATGGACCGGTTGTGATCATGGACCGGCTGCGGCGGCGGGCTGATTTTGTCGCTGCGGCCCGTGGCCCCAGAGCGCCGGGAACTGCCTTCATCGTGCAATGCCGCGACCGCGACGACGGCGGTGCGCCGCGGATCGGGCTGACGGTGTCCCGCAAGGTCGGCACCGCCACCGAGCGCAACCGCGTCCGGCGCCGGCTTCGCGAAGTGGTGAAGCGGCTCGACCCGGGTTCCATGCGACGCAGCAATGATTATGTGCTAGTCGGCCGCCGGGCGGCGTTGACCCGCGACTTCCAGCTTCTGCTCGACGATCTGCGCCAGGCGCTGCGGCGCCTCGAGCGCAAGGCCGGGCCGCACACTTCAACCGACTGATGGCGAGATAGAGACCGATGACCGACAATCGCAACACCATCCTTGCCGTCATCCTGTCCGGCATCGTGCTGATCGGCTGGCAGTATTTCTTCAACATCCCGCAGATGGAAAAGCAGCGCGCGGCCCAGCAGCAGACCGCGCAGGTGCAGGGGCAGCCGCAAGGGACGACGCCGGCGACGCAGCCCCAGGCGAGCCCGGCGCCGGCCGGATCCGCGCCGACGCAGCCCGGCGCCGCGCCGGGAGCCGCCACCACCGCCGCGCCGGCGATCAGCCGCGAGGCCGCGATCGCCAGTTCGCCGCGGATCAAGATCGACACCCCGCGGGTCGGCGGCAGCATCGCGCTGAAGGGCGGCCGCATCGACGACGTTTCGCTGGTGCAGTACCGCGAGACCGTCGACCCGAAGTCGCCGGCGATCGTGCTGTTCTCGCCTTCGGGCACCGAAGAGCCCTACTACGCCGAATTCGGCTGGGTCGGCGCCGCCGGCACCACCGCCAAGCTGCCCGACCAGACCACGGTGTGGACCCAGCAGGGCGCCAACGCGCTGACCCCGACCACGCCGGTGATCCTGACCTGGAACAACGGCGACGGCCTCACCTTCAAGCGCACCATCTCGGTCGACGACCACTACCTGTTCTCGCTGCACGACGAAGTCAGCAATATCGGCAACGCGGCGGTGACGCTGTATCCCTACGCGCTGATCTCGCGCCACGGCGCGCCGAAGGTCGCCGGCTACTACATCCTGCACGAGGGGCTGATCGGCTATCTCGGCGACCAGGGCCTGCAGCAATACAAGTACAAGGACATCGACAGCGCCAAGCAGGCCAATTTCAAGGTCACCGACGGCTGGCTCGGCATCACCGACAAGTACTGGGCGTCGGCGCTGCTGCCCGACACCGACGCCAACCTGCAGGCGCGCTTCTCCTCCAACCTGGTCGGCAACACCCGCACCTACCAGACCGACTATCTCGAGGACCCGGTCACGGTGGCGATCGGCGGCACCGGCTCGGCCAACGCGCGGCTGTTCGCAGGCGCCAAGGAAGCCGGCCTGGTCGGCATCAACTTTCCGCTGTCGGTGGGATTTGGCGGCTACAACCGCCAGCTCGGCCTCAACCATTTCGACCTGCTGATCGACTGGGGCTGGTTCTACTTCATCACCAAGCCGATGTTCCTGGCGCTGGACTGGCTCTATTACGTGGTCGGCAATTTCGGCGTCGCCATCCTGCTGATCACGGTGCTGGTGAAGACGCTGTTCTTCCCGCTCGCCAACAAGTCCTACGCCTCGATGGCGAAGATGAAGGCGGTGCAGCCGAAGCTCGCCGAGCTCAAGGAGCGCTATCCCGACGACAAGATGAAGCAGCAGCAGGAGATGATGGAGCTCTACAAGAAGGAGAAGATCAATCCTCTTGCGGGCTGCCTGCCGATCGCGATCCAGATCCCGGTGTTCTTCTCGCTCTACAAGGTGCTGTTCGTCACCATCGAAATGCGGCACGCGCCGTTCTTCGGCTGGATCAAGGACCTCTCCGCGCCCGACCCCACCAACCTGTTCACCCTGTTCGGGCTGCTGCAGTACGACCCGACCCAGCTGCCGGTGTTCGGGCACTACCTGGCGCTCGGCATCTGGCCGATCATCATGGGCATGACGATGTGGGTGCAGATGAAGCTCAATCCGGCGCCGCCGGATCCGACCCAGAAGATGATCTTCGACTGGATGCCGCTGATCTTCACCTTCATGCTGTCCGCGTTCCCGGCCGGCCTCGTGATCTACTGGGCCTGGAACAACCTGCTCTCGGTGCTGCAGCAGAGCGTGATCATGCAGCGCAACGGCGCCGACTTCCACCTGATCCACAACATCAAGTCCAGCTTCGGGCTGATCAAGAAGGCGGATGACGGCAAGTCCGAGCCGAAGACCGAAGCCAAGACCTGAAGCGCTTAGGCTCTGTCACGGAATGCGTCATGCCCGGCCTTGTGCCGGGCATCCACGTCTTGACCGAATCTCCGCGAGCAAGACGTGGATGGCCGGGACAAGCCCGGCCATGACGAGTAACGAGTGCGGCGATCATTCAAGCTCCACACTGAGACAACGACACGAGGCTTCGCATGGATACCGAGAACGATGCGGAGCTGATCGAGGCGGGACGCAAGGCGTTCGCCGGCGAGTGGCAATTCATCTGGGCGGCGGGATCGACCGAAACGCTGCCGCCGATGGCGGGGCTGGAGGTCGCCTTCGCCGGCCGCTCCAATGTCGGCAAGTCCAGCCTGATCAACGCGCTCACCAACCGCAACGCGCTGGCGCGCACCTCGCACACCCCGGGGCGCACCCAGGAACTGATCTTCTTCGAGGGGCCGCCGCAGCTCGGGCTGCGGCTGGTCGACATGCCGGGCTACGGCTATGCCGCGGCGCCCAAGAGCAAGGTCGCGGCCTGGACCGCGCTGATCCACAAGTTCCTGCTCGGCCGCAGCTCGCTGGCGCGGGTCTATGTGCTGGTCGATTCCCGCCACGGCCTCAAGGACGTCGACACCGAGATCCTGAAGACGCTGGACCGCGCCGCGGTGAGCTACCAGATCGTGCTCACCAAATGCGACCAGGTGAAGCCGTCCGAACTCGAGGCGTGCATCGCCGCGACCAGGGCAGCGCTCTCCACCCACCCGGCGGCGTTTCCCGAAATTCTCACCACCTCGTCGCGCGAAGGCACCGGAATGGCCGAGCTGCGCGCGGCGATGATGCGGCTGTTGCAGGAGCGCGGCGCATGACCCCTCGGCTTCGCCTGCTGGTGGCGCTGGCAAGCGTGATGGGCGGCTGCGGCGTCGTGCTGGCGGCGCTGGCGGCGCACGCGGCAGATGCCGCGCGGCTGGTGCCGGCCTCCTCGATGCTGCTGTTTCACGCGCCCGCCGTCATCGCCGCGGTGCTGTTGGCCGAGCGCGGCCTGGCCTGGCGCCGCCTCGCGCTCGTGGCCGCGACGGGCTTCCTCGCCGGCGCCGTGCTGTTTGCCGGCGACCTGGCGCTGCGCCAGTTCGCCGGCCACAGCCTGTTCCCGATGGCGGCGCCGACCGGTGGCACGCTCCTGATCCTGAGCTGGCTGACGCTGGCGCTTTCCACCATGCGGCGCGCGAGCTAGCGCGCGCTTCCTGGATCGGCTAGAACCGCCGCGCGCGATGTGACTTTCCAAGAGCCGATTGCCAAGAGCCGAGACACGCCTCATGACCGACGCGTCCCCCATCGACCCGATCAGCCCGATCGACAAGGCCCGCATCCTCTCCGAAGCCCTGCCGCACATGCAGGAGTACGACGAGGAAACCATCGTCATCAAGTATGGCGGCCACGCCATGGGCGAGGAGGAACTGGCCAAGGCGTTCGCCCGCGACATCGTGCTGCTGGAACAGACCGCCATCAACCCGGTGGTGGTGCACGGCGGCGGCCCGCAGATCGCCGCCATGCTGAAGCGGCTCGGCATCCAGTCCGAATTCGCCGCCGGCCTGCGCATCACCGACGCCGCCACCATCGAGATCGTCGAGATGGTGCTCGCCGGCTCGATCAACAAGCAGATCGTCAGCCACATCAACGAGGCCGGCGGCAAGGCGGTCGGGCTGTGCGGCAAGGACGGCAACATGGTGATGGCCACCAAGGCCACCCGCACCATGGTCGATCCCGATTCCCACATCGAGAAGGTGGTCGACCTCGGCTTCGTCGGCGAGCCGGAGAAGGTCGATCTGACGCTGCTGAACCAGCTGATCGGCTACGAACTGATCCCGGTGCTGGCCCCGCTCGCCTCCAGCAAGAGCGGCCAGACCTTCAACGTCAATGCCGACACCTTCGCCGGCGCCATCGCCGGCGCGCTCAAGGCCAAGCGCCTGCTGCTAAGGGTGACTATGACCTTGTGTTCACGGTCATAGATCGCGTCGATTTCGCCCATG
>JBKQQE010000430.1:0-4016 GCA_052326245.1 Xanthobacteraceae bacterium
GGTGGTTTTGAGTCCTCCCTCCCCCTTGTGGGGGAGGGCCGGGGAGGGGGTTAAACCGCAGGCTCTGAATCTGATGTGAGGGCGTGAAGAGCGATTTGTCTCGCCGCGGATTATCCATCACCCCCCCTCCCTAACCCTCCCCCACCAGGGGGGGAGGGAACAGTTCAGTGCCGAGGGCAGGCGCTTCGGAAAACCGGTGCCCACTTTTCGCTGGCGCGGCCGTTCCGGTCCGAATGATGCCCTACGACAGCTCGCTGACGGTTGCCAAGAGGCGGGCGATATCCTGCGGCCGCGACAGCCGGTGATCGCCGTCCTGGATCATGGTCAGCACCACGTCCTCGCTCGGCAGCCGGTGCGTCAGCTCGAAGGCGTGCTGCCACGGCACGTCCGGATCCTTGGCGCCCTGCAGGATCCGCACCGGACAGCCGGTATTGATCGAGCCGGTCAGCACCAGGTTGCGGCGGCCATCCTCGATCAGCGCCCGCGTGATCGGCTGCGGCGCGCCGTAGTCGGAGGGACGCAGCCAGACCCCCTTGGTCATGATCTCGTCGCGGATTTCGGGGCTGAACGCCGTCCACATCAGCGCCTCGGTGAAATCCGGCGCCGGCGCGATCAGGATCATGCCGGCCAGCCGGCCGCGTCCCGCCGCGCGCTGCTGCAGCGCGCGCGCCAGGAGCAGCGCGATCCAGCCTCCCATCGACGAGCCGATCACGATCTGCGGGCCGTCGCAGCAGCGGTCGAACACCGCAAGGCTCTCCTCCAGCCAGCGGCTGATGGTGCCGTCGACGAAGGCGCCGCCGGATTCGCCGTGGCCGGAATAGTCGAAGCGCACGCAGGCGCGGCCATGCGCCGCAGCCCAGGCGTCCAGCGCCTCGGCCTTGGTGCCCTTCATGTCGGAGGCGAAGCCGCCGAGCCAGAACAGCCCGGGACCAGCGCCGGGGCGCGGGCGCACCGCAATGCGGCGGGCATCGCCCGCCGCGCCGACCTCGAGATAGACCGCGGCGGTATCGCCGCTCAATTCGCTCATCACTTCACCTGCTTGGGTTGCCCGGGGCACGGTAGGACGAATCCCGCCGGCGCGCAGCAAATCGGTCAGAATCGTGTTGCAAATGCGGGCGCCCGGTGCCATGTCCCCCGGCGACAGCGCCGCGACGCGAATTTCAGCACCGCAACGCCGGCGTGACCAGAATGCCTCGCATTTGAGGGGTTCCGCACCCCGCCGGCGTCTCGACGCTTGCCGGCTCAGGCCGAATGCTTCACACTGCGCGCTTCACCAACAACATTGGAGTTAACCCATTCGCCGTCCCAGCAGAGCGCCAACCCCCGTCCAGAAGGACGGACCGCGCATCAACGATGAAATCCGCAACGCGACAATCCAGCTGATCGATCACAACGGCACCAACCATGGCACCGTGGAAACGGTCGTGGCGGTCAAGATGGCTCTCGAACAAGGCATGGACCTGGTCGAGATTTCGCCCAACAACGTTCCTCCCGTCTGCAAGATCATGGACTACGGGAAGTACAAGTTTCAGGCGCAGAAGAAGGCCGCCGAGGCCCGCAAGAAGCAGAAGGTCGTCGAGATCAAGGAGATCAAGCTGCGGCCGATGATCGACGATCACGACTACGAAGTGAAGATGAAGGCGATGCAGCGGTTCTTCGAGGAAGGCGACAAGGTCAAGATCACCTTGCGCTACCGGGGCCGCGAAATGGCGCACCAGGAGATCGGCACCAAGCTCTTGGACCGGGTCAAGACCGACGTCGCCGAGCTTGCCAAGGTCGAACAGGATGCGCGCTTCGAGGGCCGTCAGGTGGTGATGGTGCTGGCGCCGCGCTGATCCAGCGGGGCGACGAATACCACGTGGTTTGCGGGGCCAGGCAGTTGCCTGGCCTTTCGCTTTCTGGCTGCCCGGTTCCATCCGGTTGCCGGTTGCCATTTTCGCCCTCGTCTGCCATAAGCCCAGCCTTCGTCGCCCGGCTGATCAAGGGCTGCCGTGGCGATGACCCTGCAGGTTGTTCTGATTTTCAGGATAAGCCTGCATTTTCAACGCTCTAGCGAGCATTTTAGCCGGCCCGCGCCCCGCTTGGGGCTGTCGTGCATGCCGGAACAGGAGAGCCAAATGCCCAAGCTGAAGACCAAATCGGGCGCCAAAAAGCGCTTCAAGGTGACTGCAACAGGCAAGGTCCTGCATGCCCAGCGCGGCAAGCGCCACGGCATGATCAAGCGGACGAAGAAGCAGATTCGTCAGCTGCGCGGCACGCGCGTGCTGTTCAAGACCGACGGCGACAACATCAAGAAATATTTCCTGCCGAACGCCTGAACCCCGGCCGCGTTCGCGCGGCGCATCGCTCACCTCTGAATTTCAAGGAGATCTGTCATGGCTCGCGTCAAACGCGGTGTGACGGCTCACGCCAAGCACAAGAAAGTCTACAAGGCCGCCAAGGGCTATTACGGCCGCCGCAAGAACACCATTCGCACCGCCAAGCAGGCGGTGGAGAAGGCGGGCCAGTACGCCTTCCGCGATCGCAAGCGCAAGAAGCGGACCTTCCGCGCGCTCTGGATCCAGCGTCTCAACGCCGCGGTGCGGCCGTTCGGACTGACCTACAGCCGATTTATCGACGGCCTCGCCAAGTCGGGAGTGACCGTCGATCGCAAGGTGCTGTCGGATCTGGCCATCCAGGAGCCGGTGGCGTTCCAGCTGATCGCCGAAAAGGCCAAAGCCGCGCTTGCGGCGTAAAGCCTGCTACCTGCATTGACGAGGCCGCTGTGGCCGGGGCCTTAGGATTAAGGGCCCCGCTGCCGTTCGGCTGGGCCTGATCAATCCCCGCCGGACGCTCGGTACCAACGACTGTTCCGACGGGGTTTTCTCATGTCCGATATTTCCGCGCTGAAGGCCGACCTGCTCGCCGCCACCGCCGCCGCCGCCGACGAGGCGGCGCTGGAAGCGGTGCGCGTCTCAGCTCTCGGCAAGAAGGGATCGATCTCCGCGCTGCTTGCCACGCTGGGCAAGATGTCGCCGGACGAGCGCAAATCCGCGGGCGCCGCGATCAACGCGGTCAAGGACGAGGTGACGCAGGCGCTTGCCGCGCGCCGCGAGGTGCTGAAGACCGCCGCGCTCGACGCGCGGCTCGCACGCGAGACGCTGGACGTGACGCTGCCGCTGCGCGAGCCGCCGGCGGAAGCGGGCCGCATCCATCCGCTCAGCCAGGTGATGGACGAACTCACCGCGATCTTCGCCGACATGGGCTTTGCCATCGCCGAAGGCCCGGACATCGAGACCGACGACTACAATTTCACCCGCCTGAATTTTCCCGAGGGCCATCCGGCGCGGGAAATGCACGACACGTTCTTCTTCAATCCGAAGCCCGACGGCTCGCGGCTGTTGCTGCGCACCCACACCTCGCCGGTGCAGGTCCGCACCATGCTGACGCAGGCGCCGCCGATCCGCGTGGTCTGTCCCGGCCGCACCTACCGCATCGATTCCGACGCCACCCACACGCCGCAGTTTCACCAGGTCGAGGGGCTGGTCGTCGACAAGGGCTCGCATCTCGGCCACCTGAAATGGATCCTGCACGAGTTCTGCAAGACGTTCTTCGAGGTCGACAAGGTCAACATGCGGTTCCGGCCGTCGTTCTTTCCGTTCACCGAACCGTCGATGGAAGTCGACATCCAGTGCCGCCGCGACAAGGGCGAGATCCGCTTCGGCGAAGGCGAGGACTGGCTGGAGATTCTCGGCTGCGGCATGGTCCATCCCAACGTGCTGCGCGCCTGCGACATCGATCCCGACATCTACCAGGGCTTCGCCTGGGGCATGGGGATCGACCGCATCGCCATGCTGAAATACGGCCTGCCCGACCTGCGCGCGCTGTTCGAGGCCGATGTGCGCTGGCTCGGCCATTACGGCTTCCGTCCGCTCGATGTCCCGACGCTCGCGGGAGGATTGTCCGCATGAGCGAACCAGAATACGTGAGTCGGCGAGAATCTCTGGCTCCCTCCCCCCTTGTGGGGGAGGGTCGGG
>JBKQQE010000431.1:0-11488 GCA_052326245.1 Xanthobacteraceae bacterium
GCTTGCCGTTCCGCTCCGCGATCGTGACGGCATCAAAGCCCGCCGAGCCGGCTGTTAGCGGGTTGTTGCCCCACGCCCGCGCGATGTACCGGGCATCGATCTCCTTTTCGGAGCGATGATCCCACACCCAATACAACATGCCGAACTCAGTCACGGTGAAACCGCCCCGCACTAGTCGGCCCGCGAGCGCGAAAGCGGAGCCAGACGGTGTAAGGTCCTTCTGCTCCGGAGCCGGATGCCCGTCCCAAAGCCGATCTAGCACACGATCCTTGGCGCACGCTGCCTCGAATCTTGTGCGCAATTCGCTCAGGAGTTCGTCGTAGCAGCTGGCTTCGCTCACCACGTCCATGTCTATCTCGGGCAGCTTCGGATCCTGCTTCGCCCGCAGGGCTGTCGGGGGCGCCCATGTCGCAAGCATCGCAAGCTCGTACTTCCGTTGGGTGCTTACCCCCAGAGCATAGGCTAGAGCGGCGGAGCGCCCCTGCGCAGCTTTCGCGGGCGACGGTACATTGATCGTGCCCGGGACGCGCATGATTCGAGGCATGTCCCACACCGGATCCCCGCCGTAGCGCTGTTGAAGGGTGCGTCCGATGCCTTCAGCAAGAATGACGTTCGCCGGGGTAGCATCCACAGGCTCGGGCAATTGCCACCACGCTTGATACCCGCCGCCGCTGTCCACCAGCCAAGATGGCGGGCATTCGGAATTGTTCGCGAGCGGAGCCGCCACTTCTTTTTTCAGACGCTCGCGCTCGCGTTTGAAGTTCTCGCCGGACGGATCGCCCTCCGCTATCTTCTTCGTGTCTACGTCGAGGACAACTGCGCGAATTTGACCGATAGTATTCCTATTGAGTCGAACGCCAGTTGGCGCTTCCGCCGACGCACAGTTGACCGACACATAAACGTTTTTGCGACCTTGCCACGCGTCGATTTGCCTTCTTACAAGATCCCATTTTACGGGCGCCAGAAACGTCACCGCCTCGATGCCCGGCGACCGCGGGTCTATTGCTGCAAGGTCGCAGCGTCTCTCGTCATCAAGCAACTGAAGAAAACCGATTGCATGTTCGGTATCCGGCTCGGGCCTCGGGTTCATGGGGGGGCCGTTCACTGGACACCTTCCGGTACGATGGTCCGGTCGCCGCCGGCGATGGCGTGCCCGGTTCGCCGCTCCATGAGCGATCGAACGGCCGCAGCCATTGTCTCTTCGCGCCACTTGTTGATGGAGCCCAGCTTCGTATCTGGCTGGGGGATGAGACCGGTTTGCAGGTAGCGCGCAAATGTGCTGCGGCCAGGTTTCCCCAGCAGTTCGCGAAAAAGCGCCGCGCCGCCTAACCGGTGTTGGCTTGGAAAGTCAGGAAGTATCAGGGAGGGAGAGCCGGACATAGCAATGCTCCAGGGGTTGGCCTGCTGGAGCTCACTTCGTGCTAGGTGCTGACTTCTTCACTCCACGTTGCACAAGCAACGTTCTTGACAAAGATCCCACACGGTTCCTGGAAAGACAAGGGGGGCGGAACTGAGACCGGACGAGCCGAGAGGTCTGGGTTAAAGTTTCCCCAAGGTTTCCCCGGCTTATTTTGAGGATTGTGGCCATTCCGCTAAGTACCTGATTTTATTGGTCGGAGCGAGAGGATTTGAACCTCCGACCCCTAGTCCCCCAGACTAGTGCGCTAACCGGGCTGCGCTACGCTCCGTGCCAATCAGGCGGGTCAAGGCATAGGGAAAATCACCGCCGCGCGCAAGCCGCGATTGCCGGCCGGCCGAGGATCGTCGGATCAAGCCAATCCAGACGATGCTCGCTCGGGCCAAGGTTGCTCGCCTGGTCGCGATGCCGCGTGCACAACCTCGACGAAGCTTTGGCAAAGCCGCTCTCGACCGCTGGCTTTGGCTGTCAGTCAGGGCACTGCTGCAGGATGCCGATGGGACCACGGGGACTGGCGAGCCGAAAGGCAAAAAAGATTCGTTTTCCCGTGCTGCCGACCGGCACCGTGTACACGCCAAGTGGCTTCACGTCGGCGTAGAACGGCCGCAGCCGCGCCTCCTCGGGGCAAGACGTGATGAGCAGGACCGGCTCCGCCGCCGACTGGGTCAGGGGATGCACCAGATCGGCCCCCGGACTGTCGGTCGTGGCCCAGGACAGGATCTCGACCGGCTTGTCGCGCCAATAGTAGCGCAGGGCGGCCACTTCCCTGCGCGAGTCGCTGGCGATGGTCGGCGCCTTCAGCTCCAGGGCGAGCTGGCCCGCGCGCTCGCCATAGGCGCGCCAGCCGAGCGTGCGGTTGTAGGGGTTGGGGTTCTTCAGGAATGGGAGCGCGATGCGCGGCGCCGTCGCGTCGGTGGCGAGCAGGACGGCCTGCATCGCGAGGCCGATGCAGATGCTGGCATGCAGCCAGAACGGCCGGTTGCGACGCAGCAGCAGCGCCGGCGTCAGGATCAGTCCCGAGATCGCCGAGGGTGACGCCCAGTTCGCATAGGCATGGACGCCGATCGACAGCATCGCAACCACCGCGACCGGGGTGACGAAGAACGCGACCATGATCCGGTCCTGCTCGATCAGTTCGCTCGAGCGCAAGCTGAACGTTGCGACGATCATGGTGGCGAATACGACGGGGCCGAATACGCCGAACTGCGAGCCGAGGAATTCGAGAGCCCTTATTATGCTCGGCTGGAATTCCTCGCCGAGCACGAGATCGCCGGTGTGACGGAATGTCATGAACCCGTTGGTGGCGTTCCATGCCAGGTTCGGCAGCACCACGATCGCGGCAATCGCAAGCGCGATCCATGGCGCCGGCGTCCTGAGCAGGTCCCGGGCGGGCCGGCTGGCCAGCGCGGCGAGAAGCATGCCCGGGACGAAGTAGATCATCGCGTATTTTGACAGTAGCCCAAGTCCCATCGAAACGCCGAGCAGCAACACCCATCGCAGGCTCGGCGCACGAAGCAGCTGCGCGTAGGCGAGCAGCGCCACCGCCCAGAACAACATCAGCGGGATATCGGTCGATATGATGCGCGACGAGAACACCACCCCCGTGGTCAGCGCGGTCAGCAGGCCGGCCCAGAATCCGGTGCGGTCGTCGTAGAGGACGCGGCCGGTGAAATAGACCGCGAGGCTGGTCGCGAAATAGATAATGGGGGCGGGCGCGCGGACGCACCATTCGCTATCGCCACACACCTGCCGGGTCGCCACCAATAGCCACGCCAGCAGCGGCGGCTTGGAGAAATATCCGAGCGCCGGATCCTTGGCCCAGGACCAGTACTGCGCCTCGTCGTTGAACAGATCGACCTCGGAGATCGTCAGGCCGGCCAGTCGCACCGCGGTGAGCGCCGCCAGCAGAACGACGAGCAGGGCCAACGATGACTGTTGCCCTGCCACCGCCGCGCCCGCGCGCCGGAAAAGTCCCCGATGGTCTGTCGCCGAAATCTGCGGCGGGGACGGTTGGGCGGTTGGCTGGTCGGCTCTCACGTCGATACTCGTCCATGCTGTCATGTGGCGCCGTCCCGCCGGCGCGGCGAGGGGAGTTACACCCGGGCAATCGCTCTGTGCAAGCCGCCCGTTACGGCATCCCGGCGCGCTGCCGCCGCCAGTCCTCATCGCTCCAGTCCAGCATCCGCGCGCAGCCGCTGCGCGCGCCGCCGAGATAGCGCCGGCCGCCGTCGATCACGATGGTCTCGCCGGTGATATAGCCGGCGAGGTCCGAAACCAGGAAGGCGCAGAGGTTGGCGAGTTCGCCGTGGTCGCCGTACCGGCGCAGCGGCACGCCGGCGACCGGATCGTCGTCCGCCCCCTGGGGCGTCAGGCGCGCGCCCGCGCCTTCGGTGGGAAACGAGCCCGGCGCCACCGCGACCAGGCGGATGCCGCGCGGACCCCATTCCACCGCGAGGCTTTTGGTCATGGCATCGATGCCGGCCTTCGCCATGGCGGACGGCACCGTGAACGGCGCCCCCGTCAGCGCCGACAGGGTGAGGATGCTCAGGACCGTGCCGGGCCGGCCAGCCTCGATCCAGCGCCGCCCCACACCAGTGGTGCAATACACCGTGCCGTGAAGGCAGATGCCGAGAACAGCGTCGATAGCGCGCGCGGAGAGCTTGTGGGTCTGCGCCAGAAAATTCGCCGCGGCATTGTTGACCAGCACGTCCAGCGCGCCGCTGCTCCAGACCCGGTCGAGCATGTTCTCCACCGCGGCGGCGTCGCGGATGTCGCAGGCGATGGTTTCCACCTCGGCCGCGAAGACGTCGCGGAATTCGGCCGCCGTGTTGTCGAGGACGTCCTTTCGCCGGCCGCAGATCACGAGGCTCGCGCCAAGCTGTAGAAATCGGCGGCCCATGGCCTTGCCCAATCCGGTGCCGCCTCCCGTAATCAGGATGCGCTTGCCCGAGAGCAGAGCCTCGTTGAAAGTCTGCATTTGATCCTCCCTGCTAGCCGCGCCGTTCTGGGCCCGGGGCTACGCTATCTTGAACTTGGCACAGATTCGCCGTGCCAGTCGGCGGGATTTGGCATGCCCAATGCATGATTAAGGAGGTCTGTTCAGACCGGCTCCCCGCATGCGGGAGGTTTCATGTCCTCGCCGTCCGAGAGCGCCAGCAGAAAACCTAGCAGTCCAAAACGGGAGACCATCGATGAAGCGTTCCGACCTGACCGAGAAGCTGCTTGATATCAAGCGTGACAATGGCTGGACCTGGAAGCACATCTGCGAAAAGATCGGCGGCTATTCCGAAGTTCTGATCGTCGGCGCGATCCTCGGCCAGATGAAGCTGACGAAGCCGCAGGCGGAGAAGGCCGGCGAGCTGTTCGGCCTCACCCGCTCGGAGATCGCGATGCTGAACGAAACACCGATGCGGGGCATGCCGATGCCGCCGACGGATCCGCTGATCTATCGCTTTTATGAGCTCGTGATGGTGAATGGGCCCGCGTGGAAGGCGCTGATCGAGGAAGAGTACGGCGACGGGATCATGTCGGCGATCGATTTCGACATGGTGATGGAGCGGCTGCCCAATCCCAAGGGCGACCGGGTCAAGATCACGATGTCCGGCAAATTCCTTCCCTACAAGTATTATGGCGCCAGCGGCAACGTGCCGGAATACGGCTTCAAGGAGGGGTGAAGCGGCTCCGACGGGATGCGCCTCGGCGTTTGCGCGAGGCGGTCCCTCACGACGCTCTCCGATCACGCGGTTTCGCCGCAGGATGCTGCGGTACGCTGGGGCTCTCTGCTGGAGAGTGTTGCAGCTGATTGCCGCGTCTCGGGCGATTGCCGTCAACACGCGCCCGCGTGCTTGCCACGCCATTTGCATCCAGCTCACCGCGGCGCTCGGGGAGTTTCCCCGCGGCGTTGCCGTATCGCATGCCGATGAGTTTGGTGGAGTCGGGGAAATATTCCGGCGCTTTTGCGTCGATCACAGACCGATCGTCATTCAATCCGACCCAGCTTTGCCACGTTTGGCCGTCCGCAAGTCATTCGCCCGCCCCATTGTTTCATTGGCCCGCCCAATTGGGTCCATGGGCCGGCCTGATTCCTTTCCAATAAGTAACCCGGGGAACAAATTGTTTTGATCAGTCATGTCAAATCCGGTCGTGTGCGTTGCGTGTGGGGACGTCAAACCGAAGCGCAAGGGTTTCATCATCCGCGGGTTGTGCCACGCGTGCTATCTGGAGCGATGGCGGCAACGCCAGATCGCCCTGCGCGTCGAGCATGTTTGCCCAACCTGTGACAAGAGGTTCTTGCCGCGCCGCTCCAACGTGCGGTTCTGCTGCAATGCCTGTCGTCAGCGTGCCTACCGCGCCAACCACCCGCGCCGGCAGGCCGCCCCGTCGCCGCCATGAGGCGGATCCACCACACTAGTCGGTGACGAGGACCAGCTTCGGCCAACGTTCAAGCCAGCGCTTGGTTGCGACCCGGTCGCGAAATACGGGTAGCCTGTCGTCCCTGAATGGCGGTGTTGGCCGCAGGATCAGGCCGAACAGATCATCGAGGCCGAACGGCGCGGCAATCTCGAGTACGCCGTCGTTGAGCCGCACCGCGACCGCTGTCGCGGTTTCGGGCCAGAAGGCCATGGCATCCAGCGTCGATCGGTAGGGCCGGTCGCGATTGCGAAGGTGCATGATCGCCTGGTTCTTCACCGACCAACGCGGGACGGGATCTACCGCCGCGAGCTGGCGTTCGATCGCGCGGTCGACCGAATCGCCGGTTGGCCGAGGCTCGAACCAGACCACGTCGATGTCGTCGGCGCTTTCGACCGGCGCGCGCTGGTGCAGGTGGTCCCAGACGGCGGAGCGGACGAAGCCGGCTCCAATCCAGCCATCGGGAAGGTTCAACGCCCGTACGGTTCGCAGCACCTGCATGCGATGCGGATCGGTCAGGATCAGCGCCGTCAACGCCGCGAAATGATGGCTCGGTGTCATCGCGGTCGCCGCCAAGTCGAGGTGGGGTAGATCAGCCGGATCGCCGGGCGTGCGAATGATATCCGCAGGCGCCCGACAAGCAAAAGCCCGACGAGCTGCCGGGCCTGGCTTGATTCGTCGCAGGCCGGCCCTGAGCGGCGTCAGGCGCCGCGGTCAGCGGCGAATGATCAACCCCTTCGGGGTGATCACGACCCAGCGGCCATCCTGGTAGCGCACGGCGTCGACGCGGCCGATCCCGGGAAGCGGGTCGCCGGGATAGGCCTCGTAGAGACCGTCCGGGCCATTGACGATGGCGCCGCCATTGGTGACCCGGGTCAGCGTCCAGCCTTCGACGACCTGGGGCTTCCTGGGATCCGGCTTCAGGTCGCCCTTGACCGCGGCAGGGATCGTCCCGGTGATGTCGGATGGTGCCGCGGCGGTGCTGGCGGCGCGGAGCCGATCCTGCGCCTTGTCCTGCAGCTTATCCTGGGCCTCGCTGACCTTGGTCAGGCGGGTTGCCGTTTCGTCCTGCGACCTTTCGACCTTGTCCATGCGGTCGCCGAGTTTGGCGATCTGGGTGGTGCGGGCGTGGCCCGCCCGGTCGAGATCCGTCCGCAACGTGCCGACGTCGGCCGTCACGCGTGCAATGGCGTCGCGAAACCGTGCCGTGCTGTCGGTATCGATGGCGACCGCCGCAGGGTGCGCCGCGCCGAACTGGCCGATGGCAAAGGTCGCAAGCGAGCCACCGGCGGCTCCGCACAGGGCAGCCACAGCCGCCACCGCGGCCAGCGCCATGCGGCGGCGACGCCGCATCGCCGACCGCGCGGGGTTGGGCTCGCTGGCGCGTTCGTCGGTTGAGGAGCGGGACGCGTAGTCTTCTGCTCGCTCCGGCCACAGGATCATGATGTTGGAGGAGGCGCGGTCGGTGGTCTCCACGGACGCGCTGGGTGGCGGGGTCTCGTCATGCCCCGCGCGTTCGCCACTTGCGTCAGCTTTGCTGTCCGAATTGCCGGCGGTGGCGTTGCCGTCGAGCGTCGGTTCCTGCTTGGCATCATGGTCGAAGTCGGCGCTGGGCTCGGTCACGATCAAGTCTCCACCAGATTAAGGTGGCTATTGAGTCACCATTATTTGGTTGCCAATCCGTTACCGCCGCCGCCCGCGCGATGACGCTCACGCGTTTGTGCAATGCACAGGATTATCTGATGGACGACGTCGCAATTTGGTCGTGGAATCCTTGGAAGTTGTGGTGAACCGGACGATTGCTGTTGGCGACACAGGTTGGGGGCCAGATCGGATCGTTCATGATGCTGCTCGATGCCATCGTCATAGCCGCCGTCACTGTCGCGCTTGCCCTCGGCGCCACCGTGTTTTTCATTGTGAGTTCGCTCGCGAACGCCGCACCGCTGATTGGCGCACGCGCGGGGCGCTCGCGCATTGATGTGGTCGTTGTTCGAACCGGCCGACGGACGTGGCGAGCCCGGCCGCAGACCGCGTCGCGGCTGAGGCCGTCGCTTGCGCCTGGGTTCCAGCATGCGCTGCAAGGCGAACTGCGCGACTAGCGGACGGCGGCTGCAGCGCCCGGCTCGGCTACGAGTTGAGATGAATGAAGTCGCGAAGCAAGGGATAGATCTCGGTGTTCCAGCGCCGGCCGCTGAACACGCCGTAGTGACCGACTCCCGCCTGCATGTGATGCATCTTGCGATATTGCCGGACTGACGTGCAGAGGTCCTGGGCCGCGACGGTCTGGCCGATCGAGCAGATGTCGTCCTTTTCGCCTTCCACCGTCAGCAGTCCCATCCGGCTCACCGCCGCCGGGTTAACGACGCGGCCCCGGTGCATCAGCTTGCCTTGCGGCAGCAGGTGCTCCTGAAACACGTCGCGGATGGTTTCGATGTAGAACGCGCCGGGCAGGTCCATTACCGCAAAATATTCGTCGTAGAACGTCTTGATGGCTTCCGCCTTTTCGCTCTCGCCCTTGGCCAGATGCTCGAGCAGGTCGAGATGCGATCTCAGATGCCGCTCCAGGTTCATCGACACGAAGGCGGTGACCTGGACAAAACCGGGATAAACCTTGCGGAACGCGCCGGCGCATTGAAAGGGCACGGTATTGATCATGTTCTGCTCGAACCAGCGCAGCGACTTGCTCTTGGCAAACTCGTTGACCTTGGTCGGCTGAACGCGGGTGTCGATCGGGCCGGCCATCAAGGTGAGGCTGGCGGGCCGGGCAGGGTGGTTGTCCTCGGACATCAGCGCCGCGGCCGCGAGCGCCGACACCGACGGCTGGCAGATCGCGACCAGGTGGGCGCCGCGTCCCAGCTGGTCCAGGAAGGTGATCAGGTGGTCGGTGTAGTCGGCCAGCGTGAAGTCGCCGGCGTCCAGCGGAATGTCCCGGGGATTGTGCCACTCGGTGATGTAGACGTCGTGGTCCTGCAGCAGCGTCTGCACGGTGTTGCGCAGCAGCGTCGCGAAGTGCCCCGACATCGGCGCCACCAGCAGCACGCGCGGCTGTTCGGGCGCATCGACTTTCCGGAAGTGCAGCAGGGAGCCGAATGCGGTCGCGAACGGCACCTCCTCGACGACGTCGTAGCTGCGGTTGCCGACCCGGACCGGCTGAATGCCGTAGTCGGGGCGCGCGTAGGTGAGCGAGCTGCGGGAGATCAATTCCAGCGCCGCGGCAATCCGCGGGACCACCGATTGCGGCAGCCCCGACGGCAGCATGCTGAGGGCCTGCAGGGCCGCCGCCGCGCCCGCGCGAATGGGGGCCGTCATCAGCGTGTAGTTCTCAAAGGTCTGATAGAGCATTCCGCCGCCCGGCCTAAGGTCTTTCCCGGTATTCATGCAAGTTCAAAGCCAGCCGGGCGGCCAGAGCTGGCATGCGGCTTGCTGGCTTTTCCACAGCCGGGACGGCAAAAAGCGTGGATCGGCGCCGGCAGCCGGCGCCGAACGGGAGGAGAAGACGGCCATGTCGAGGGCATCGCTGACCATCAGCAGCAAGAACTATTCGTCATGGTCCCTGCGCGGCTGGCTGCTCGCCCGGTTCGCCGGACTGGAGTTCGACGAGATCGTGGTGTCGCCCGACGATGCCGCGGCCCGGGCGGAGATCCTGCTGCTGTCGTCGTCGATCCTGGTGCCGTGCCTGCGGCACGAGGGGGCGGTGGTCTGGGACACCCTGGCGATCGCCGAGTATCTCAATGAAATCAAGCCCGATGCGGGTCTGCTGCCCGCCGACCGCCTGCAGCGCGCGCGGTGCCGCTCGATCTGCGGCGAGATCCATTCCGGCTTTGCCAATCTGCGGGCCTCGCTGCCCGTCAATCTGAAGGGGCATTTCCCCGGCTTCAAGATCTGGTCGCGGGCCCAGGCCGACATCGATCGGATCTCCGTGATCTGGAACGAATGCCTGGAGGAATCCGGCGGCCCGTTCCTGTTCGGCCAGCGCAGCATAGCGGACGCCATGTACGCGCCCGTGGTGACGCGGTTCAGAACCTACGACGTCAAGCTCAAGGGCCGGCTTGCCACCTATGCGGACGTGATCATGCAGATGCCGGAGATGCAGGAGTGGATCGCCGCCGCCAGGCTCGAGCCGACCGAGATCGAGGAACTTGAGGTCGATTTTTAGGCACACTGGTCGCAAAGCCGGCATTCCGCGCTGCTCAGCAAACATCGCTCGCTGCCCAAACCAAGATCACTGGGAAGCTGCCGGGGCGTTGATCACGGATCCGTCTGCCGATCCCGACGCAATCGCTAAGTGGTCGCCGGACAAGACGTTTCGGCGAACCGGCGTGCTGATCGACATGGCTTGGCCTGGCGCGCGATTGACTGGCGCGGTTTTCGCATAGTTTGCGCAGGCCTGCCTGCTGCGCGCCACTCCGGCGCTGCCGACCGGCCTAGATGCACGTGCGCAACCAGTGGAGGCCGCGATGAATACGCATGCCGTCGTCACCAAGTTTTCCCACGTCAAGCCGAGCGATACCGAATTCAAAGGCGGAGGCCTGCGCGACTTCTTCCTCTACCGGGATCTCGGCATTGCGGATGCCACAGGCGGCCAGGTCATCGCGCATCTCGTCAAGGCGAACCTGCCGCCGTCCGACGGCACCGGTTGGCATCGCCACGACTGCAACTTCCAGATCGTGCTGATGATGAAGGGCTGGGCCAAGTTCATGTACGAGGACAAGGTGACCCTGGTGGAGGCCGGCGACTGCGTTCATCAGCGCCCCGGTATGGTGCACTACCTGTTCGACTATTCGCCGGACATGGAATATCTCGAAATCGTCAGCCCGGCGGATTTCCAGACCGTCGATATGCCGGCCGCCACCGACCAGGTGCCGACGGTCACGCCGTGGAAGTGAAGCCCGCAACGCAGTGAACGGGGAAACGCGGCCGGGGGCGCCGCAATGGAGTCATCGCGGCGACGGCTCAAGCGGCTGCGTAGCCGATGCGGCGCGTGAGCCGCGCGCCCTCCATTTCGCGGCCGCGGCGAACATGCCCCACATCAGGCCGAGCATCATCCAGAAGTGGCGCCAATGATCGGTGTCGATGATGAAGCTTTCGCCGACGGTCCCGAGAAAGGCTGCGAACACCGCGAGATAGGCCCGTTGCCAGGGCACGCGGACAAAGATGTGACGAAACCCGAGCGCAACGGTTGGAAAGATCAGGGCCGGATAACAGATGCCCGAGAGCCAGCCGCCGGACATGAAGGCGTTGAGATAGGAGTTGTGGGTGTCCTCGGGAAAATACTTGTTGAACTGCAGCGGGCCGATGCCGAAGGGCAGGTCGAGCGCCATATCAAAGCCGAGCAAATAACGTCCGAACCGGCCGAAACGGCCGGCATCGTAGCTTTGCTCGAGCGCCGCGCGTTCCTTGAACAGGTTGCCGATTGAATCGAACGACAGCAGCACCACCAGCGCCACCGCGGCCACCGCGATGCTGACGACGGCGACCGTCACCAGACGCCTGCGCTGGGCCGCCGAGGGGCTGGTCAGGAACATCAGGATCAGCAGGAACGCCGAGGTGAACACCAGTTGGCCCCATGCGGCGCGGGAGAACGACAGCAGGACGACGAGGCTGATGGTGCCGAGTGCGACGACGCTGCGGCTGGCCTTGGCGAACGGGTCGCTGACCACG
>JBKQQE010000432.1:0-5038 GCA_052326245.1 Xanthobacteraceae bacterium
CCGCGGCGCGTTTTGGCGCCGGCTTCCGGTCAAGCTTGTTGTCGAGGATGGATTTGACCGAGCCGTAGGTCTTGGCGCCGATCTCGATGGCGCGTTCGGCGGCGGCCTCGACGCGCTCGGCGCCATAGGGGCCGACAAGGCGAACGACGCCGAGGCAGGCCCGATAGCCCTGCTCGGGATGCGGTCTCGCCTCCAAAATCTGCTCGCACAGCGCCGCCGTCGCCGGGCCAATTTTGCGGGCGTCCTCCCGGATGCGTTCGATCGTCCAGCCGGCATAGCGCCGGTGGCTCGAGGGCATGTGGTCGGGGATCGTCGTGTGCTTGTGATTGACGCTCATCAGCAAATGGACGGCGATGCGCTCGCCCTTGCAGAAAATCTCGACGCCGCGAACGGTCAGGCGCGCTTCGATCTCCGCGCGCGCGAAGCGGTAAGGCACGGAGTAGTAATGCGCGTCGATCTCGACGTGATAATCGATGCCGACGCGGCGCAGGCGCCATTCGCAATATTCGTAAGGCTCAACCGGCAAAGCCTTCAGCGTCGGGCGGTCGACCTCTTCGAGCAATTGGCGGCGCGTGACGCCGAGCCGGCGGATGGGCCGCTCTTCGTTGAGATTTTTCAGCATCTCGCCGATCGCGGCGTTGACCTCCGCCAAGCTGTAGAAGGTCCGGCGGCGCAGCCTGCCGAGCAGCCAGCGTTCGACGATCAGCACCGCCGCTTCAACCTTCGCCTTGTCGCGCGGCTTTCTGGGCCGCGTCGGCAGAAGCGCGGTTCCGTAATGCGACGCCATATCGGCATACGTTCGGTTGACCTGAGGATCGTAAAAGCAGGCTTTGACGATGGCCGTCTTGGCGTTGTCCGGCACGATGAGCTGCGGAACGCCGCCGATCGCCTCGAGCGCGCTCACATGGGCGTCGATCCAGTCCGGAAGCGTCTGTGTCCAACTCGCCTTCGCAAAGGTGAAGCTCGACGCGCCCAGAACGGCGACGAAAATCTGCGCCATGCGCACTTCGCCGGTGAGACGGTCGATGACGACAGGAACGCCGTCGCCGGCGTAATCGACGAACATTCGCTCGCCGGCGGCGTGCGTCTGCCGCATCGTCACCGGCAGCGCCTTTTCGAAGGCGCGATACAGCTCGCAAAAGCGCGAGTAGCTGTAGCCGCCCGGATTGGCGGCGATGTATTCATCCCACCAAATCACCAGGGTGACGTGTTTGCGCTTCAACTCGCGATGCGTGCCTGCCCAATCCGGCTCCTCGACGCGTCGATGGCCCCGTTTGCTGCGCCGGTTGGCGTAAAGCGCCGCCTCCAGCGCATCGTCGTTCATGCCTTCCGGCAACGGCCAGGAAAGCCCCGCGCTCTCGGCCCGCTTCAGAGCCTCCCGCACCGTCGAACGCGCCATGCAAAGGCGCCGGGATATCTCGTGCGCCGAAATCGATGTGGACTTTAGCCGAATAATCTCGCGCGCATGGCGCATCGTAATCCGCTCCGCTGGCATTGATCGCTCCCTTGAACGCCAAAGGAGCAACTTGATCAGGCCAACGGCGGTGACCGCCACTGCACGAAATCACCCGGGCGGGATCATTCCGTTACAGGGGGCCGCCTTCATCTCGTTTTAGGGGGCGCCATCAGTCGGAATCAGCAATGCAGTGCTCGCTGCATGAGCTGGCCCGAGCTCGACCGCGTTTTCGATACGCTTTCACCGAAAATTTGCACCACAGCCCGCTGGCTCAAAGGCCAACCACGCACTAACATAACTGCTGGACCCGTCGTTGGGGGCCTATCAGAAAGCCTGTCGACACGACGCGCGCACGGCAAGTCAGATTGACATATTAATCACCGAATCCGGCTGAGGAGCACGAGCGCAATGGCCGCATTGGACAGCACCCACGAAGCGTCTCACTTTGACAGCGCCCTCTCCGCATACGGCACGGCGCGCTCGACGATCGAGGGGAAACCACTCAGTCCCGACGAGCTGCTCAAAATCGACGCTTATTGGCGGGCCAGCCTCTACCTATGCCTGGGAATGCTGTATCTGAAGGCTAATCCCTTGCTGCGAGAACCCTTGAGCCTGGAACAAACGAAGCCGCGGCTTCTTGGTCACTGGGGCTCCGACCCCGGCCAGTGCTTCACCTACATTCACTTCAATCGGCTGATCAATAAATACGACCTGAACGCGATCTATCTCAGCGGCCCCGGGCACGGGGCGCCGGCGGTCCTGTCCCAGGCGTATCTCGAGGGCGCCTATTCCGAGATTTACCAAGACAAGAGTGAAGACCTGGCAGGGATGCAGCGTTTCTTCAAGCAATTCTCCTTTCCGGGTGGCATCGGCAGCCACGCCACGCCGGAAACGCCGGGCAGCATTCATGAGGGCGGCGAGCTCGGCTACAGCCTTTCGCATGCCTATGGGACGGTTTACGACAACCCGGACCTGATCGCACTCGTGGTGGTAGGCGACGGAGAGGCCGAGACTGGCCCCTTGGCCACTAGCTGGCACAGCAACAAATTTCTCAACCCGATCACGGACGGGGCGGTGCTGCCGGTCCTGCATCTCAATGGCTACAAGATCAACAATCCGACGATCCTGGCGCGCATTGGCCGTGACGAATTGACGGGACTGTTTACCGGGTATGGATACACCCCGTTTTTTGTTGAGGGCTCCGATCCGCCTAGCATGCACCAGGCGATGGCGGCGACCCTGGAACATTGCGTCCTGGAGATCCGCAAAGTCCAGGAAGAGGCGCGCCGCACCGGCCGGGCCTTCCGACCGCGCTGGCCCGTCGTCATCTTGCGGAGCCCCAAGGGCTGGACAGCCCCACGGGAGGTGGAAGGGCACTACCTCGAAGGCTTCTGGCGGGCACACCAGATCCCGCTTCCGGACGTTGCCACCAACCCTGGGCAATTGCAGCTGCTGGAAACGTGGATGCGCAGCTACAAGCCTGAAGAACTTTTTGACGACAACGGGACCCTGTTGCCCGAATTAAAGGCGATGGCTCCCAAGGGCCACCGCCGCATGAGCGCAAACCCGATTACGAATGGCGGCCTGTTGCGTAAGCCGCTTGTCATGCCCGATTTTCGCCAATCCCCCGTCAAAGTCGAGAAGCCCGGCGCGACTCTGGCGGGGAACGTGCCTGTCCTCGGCGATTTCCTGCGCGAGGTCATGCGGCTGAACATGCAGAACTTCCGTGTGTTCGGGCCCGACGAGACGCAGTCCAACCGGCTGCAGGCCCTCTATGACGTCACCAAGAAAGTATGGCTGGCGGAGTATTTTCCGGAGGATGCCGACGGCGGCAATCTCGCTCCGAACGGCCGCGTCATGGAGATGCTCAGCGAGCACACGGTGGAAGGGTGGCTGGAGGGCTACATTCTGAGCGGCCGGCACGGCTTGCTCAACAGTTATGAGTCGTTCATTCACGTCATCGACTCGATGGTCAACCAGCACGCCAAGTGGCTCGAAAAGTGTAATGAGCTGCCTTGGCGGGCCAAGGTGTCATCACTCAACCTGCTGATCACCGCGCTGGTTTGGCGCCAGGACCACAACGGGTTCACCCACCAGGACCCTGGGTTCCTCGACCTGGTCGTCAACAAGAACCCGAACGTGGTGCGCGTCTATCTGCCGCCCGATGCCAACTGCCTGCTGTCGGTCGCCGATCATTGCCTGCGCAGCGCCAACTACATCAACGTCATCATCGCAGACAAGCAAGTGCATCTGCAATACCTCGACATCGACGCTGCGATCGCCCATTGCACGAAGGGCGCCGGCATCTGGAGCTGGGCCAGCAACGACGAGAACGCCGAGCCCGACATCGTCATGGCTAGTTGTGGCGATGTGCCGACGATGGAAGCACTGGCGGCTACCGCCCTGCTCCGTCAGCACCTGCCCGACGTCAAGGTTCGGTTCGTGAATGTGGTGGACCTGGCCAAATTGGCGCCGAACACCGAGCATCCGCATGGTCTGACCGACCGCGAGTTCGAAGCTCTTTTCACCCCGGACAAGCCGGTAGTCTTCAACTTCCATGGCTATCCTTGGTTGATCCACCGCCTCACTTACCGCCGGCCTGCCCAGCACAACATTCACGTGCGCGGCTACAAAGAGCATGGCAACATTAATACCCCATTGGAATTGGCGATCCGCAACCAGACCGACCGTTTCAGCCTCGCCATCGACGCGATCGACCGCATGGTGCGTTTCCGCGCCACTGGGTCGAGCGCTCGCGAGGCGCTGCTCAACCGGCAGATCGCATGCAGGAATCACGCCTACGAGTTCGGCATCGACCCGCCCGACATCACCAATTGGCAGTGGCCGTTCTAAAGGAGCTCATGATGACCCATGACCTTGAGAGCGTCGCACTGACACTGGTCGCCGACGGAAAGGGGATTCTCGCAGCCGACGAAACCGTTCACACTTTGACGCAGCGCTTCGATACGCTCGGCATCCAGTCGACCGAGAAGAGCCGGTGCACCTACCGTGAAATGCTTTTTACTGCGGGCGTGGCCGAGTTCATCAGCGGCGTCATCATGCAGGACGAGACCATCCGCCAGACGAGCTCCGACGGCACGCCGCTCATCCAGGTTCTTTCGAAACAAGGTATGCTGCCGGGCATCAAGGTCGACGCAGGCGCGAAGCCGCTCGCCGGCGCTGCAGGCGAAACAGTGACCGAGGGCCTCGACGGGCTTCGTGATCGCCTGTCGGATTACCGCGATATGGGCGCCCGTTTCGCGAAGTGGCGCGCGGTCATCCATATCAGCGACACTCTGCCGAGCCACGCCTGCATTAGCGCCAATGCGCACGCGCTGGCGCGGTATGCGGCCCTCTGTCAAGAACAGAACCTCGTTCCTATCGTCGAGCCGGAAGTGCTGATGGACGGATCGCATTCGATTGAATGCTGCGAGGAGGTCACCGGAGCAGTCCTTCATGCGGTGTTTTCTGCACTCCGTGATCAACGGGTCTGGCTAGAGCGCATGCTGCTGAAGCCCAACATGGTCATTGCCGGCAAAGACTGGCCTCATCCGGCGTCAATTCAGGAAGTCGCTACCGCCA
>JBKQQE010000433.1:0-3550 GCA_052326245.1 Xanthobacteraceae bacterium
CGGATCCCCGCCGAATTGACAACGAAAAGTCGGCGGCGCTGCTGGGGCGCCGCCGCAACTTCTGAAAACTGGCGCTAGTGTGGTGGTTCAGAAATTCGCTTCATTGTCGCAGCGACCTCTCAAAGCGAATTTCCGAACCAAACCACACTAGAATCTAAGATTGCTAGTGTCCTTTCGAATCCGAAGTTCGCTCAAGAGGTCGCGGCAGAATTTGGCGAACTTCGGATTCGGGACACTAGGCGGTCTTGATATATTCCTGCAGCGCCTGCTGCTCGTGCTCGTATTCCTTGACGCGCCACTTGACGACGTCACCGATCGAGATCACGCCGACCACCTTGTCGCCCTCGACGGCCGGCAGATGCCTGAACTTGCCCGTCGTCATGGTTTCCATGAGAAAGCTGACCGTATCGGTTTCGCGGCAGGTGATGACCTTGTGGGTCATGACCTCGCTCACCGGCGCACCGAGAACGTCGGCACCGCGCTCGCCCAGCACGCGCACGATATCGCGTTCCGAGAGGATGCCCTGCAGCTTCTGGTCCTTCATCACCAGCACGGCGCCAATTCGACGCTGCGACAGCATCGCGACCGCCGCCATCAGCTTTGAATCGGGCTCGACATACGAGATCTGTCGTCCCTTGGAATTGAGGATTGCCCTTACCGTCATTGTCGCCTCCTGAGAAAACAGCCGCTTTGCGTGAGCCGCGACCTTGTTGTTCTTCGTAGAGAGCGTTGTTCTTCGTAGAGAGCAGCGCAGAACCGATCTGCTGCTCTGATGATGGAGGAATTTAGGCTGCGCCGCAAGCACGCCTGCGGTTCGACGTCGCACCGCCTTCGCTGCACAGCAGCGCAAACCGCGACGGAACGTCGGTCAGGCCTGGTCGTCGGGTGACGGCGGCGGGGGATCGCTGGTGTCGAAGCCGTCGGCGGATGGCGCGTCGTCGCCGACCGCCTGCGCCACCGGATCGAACAGCGAAAACAACACCAGTCCGGCGAGGAAACCACCGATATGCGCCTGCCAGGCAATGCTTTGCGCCGGGGCACCGATGGCGATCGACCCCATTCCGAACACGATGTTGATGCCGAACCACACGCCCAGGAAGGCCAGGACGCGGGGATTGCGCAGCGCCTGCGGCAGCGACAGCGCCGGAACCTGGGCGGCGCTGTCGGCGTCGCGCAGGCGCCCGAACGCCAGGAAGCTGCCGCGCCCGAACGCGAAGCGGATCGAGGCCGCCATCGCGCCGGAGACGGCGGCGGATGCGCCAATCATCGGCGCCACTTCGTGGGCGTGGGTCGCCAGATGGGCAATGGCGCCGGCAATCGCCGTCACCGCCAGAAACGCAAAGAACCGCGCCGCGCCGAACCGGCGCGCCACGGCGCTGCCGAACGGCAGCATCCATAGCGCATTGAAGATGATGTGGTTGAGATCGGCGTGCAGCAGCGAATAGCTCAGGAACGACCAGAACGCGGCCCCCGCCCCACCCGGAAAGCGCGCATCGGACAGCGGCAGATCGTAGCGGGCCGGAACAAAGCCGAAGGCCCAGATCACCCACTCGCCGAGATCGGTGGGCAACATCATCCTGAACAGGTGGATCGCGGCCAGCAATGCGAGCAGCGCGGTCATGGCGCCGGGAATGGTCAGGATTGGTTCGCGTGCAGGCGCCAAGGCTTCGAAATCCAGCAACACTCGGACACCGAAGCGGCGCCGCGCCCCCTGATAGGCGGCTTTACCGGTCCGACGCAAGCATCCCATTGCGCCGCAGCACGGGCGGCGTGGCTGGCCTCGAAACGCCGGGGAATAGAACAAGGGAGGGCGCGAAGCCCTCCCTTGTCGTCTCGGCCAGTCGGCCGGTCAGTCCTGCGCGCAGAGGTTCCCCACCCCTCCCCGCGCCGACCATCATGTTTGACGCCGTGTCGTTCTGTTGCGGCCCCGTTCGACCAGGGCTCTTGCAATGTCGCGACGAGCCTACCCGGACCCCGCTCGATCCCCAACCGTATCGTTAATTTAACGTTAACGCCACAAAGCCGGCGCCAGGCCGGTCGCGGCGGCGCCGCGGCATGGACGCTGCAACCTGTCTTCTGCACAACACACAGCAATCCCGCGATGCCCGGTTCCGGCACAGAGTTGTCCGCAACCGGTCCCGCCTGGGGCAGGAAGATCGATGAAACACCCTTCGGTGCGCGCCTATTTCAACGTCTGGAACGAAAAACGCGGCGATGCGGCCGCGCCGGATCGCAGCGACCTTGATCCGGACGAGGTCCGCAACCTGCTCGGCGACATCTTCGTGCTGGCTTGCGACCGGTCCCGCGGCTACCCGTTCCGCGTCGCCGGCACCCGCGTCTGCGCGCTGCTCGGCCGTGACGCCAAGGGCCGCAGCTTCACCGAATTGTTCGCCCCTGACAGCCGCGGCGAAATCGCCGACGTGCTGGACATCGTCGCCAATGAAACCCAGCCGGCGGTCGCCGGCGTCAGCGCGCGGGCGGCCGACGGCTCCGCAATGCCGCTCGAACTGTTGCTGTTGCCTTTCAGCGCGCGCACGCACGCGCCGCTGAGCCTGACCGGATTGCTGGCCCCGCTGCACAGGCCCGTGGCGCAGGTGAGCGACCTCAATCTGCTGTCCTGGCGCTATATCGCGCCGCGGCCGACCGACCGGCCGCGGGCGCTGCGGCGCTGGACCGCGGCGCGCGGCTTCTTTGTCTATGAGGGCCTGCGCTAGCGGAGTGGATTTGACATTCGCTCCCCGCCTGACCGCGACGGGTTGCAAATGTTGGAATCCAACCACTCGCCGGCCGGCGCGCCCGGATCGGGCGCCAAATGCCCCGATCGTGCCACCGCTAACGATGAATTAACCCTGACCGTCTTAGGGTCTCCACTCCCGACACGCGGTCGGCCGGTCAGAAGCGTATGGCGTTGGCGCAACGAAAATCCATCTTCCCGGCTGCCGAGGAGCGGCGACGTTTCCAGCGCGTCAAGGTGCACCTGCTCGGGCGCTACATGCTGCCCGATCGCCGCGAGTTCCCCTGCCAGGTAATCAACATGTCGCCCGGCGGGCTGGCGATGCTGGCGCCCGGCATCGGCAATGTGGGCGACCGCGTCATTGCCTATCTCGATCATATCGGCCGGGTCGAGGGCAAGATCACCCGCATCATCGACAACGGCTTTGCCATGACGGTCAACGCCACGCCGCGCAAGCGCGACAAGATGGCGGCGCAACTGACCTGGCTGGCCAACCGCCAGATCCTGAACCTGCCCGAGGATCGCCGTCACGACCGCATCGTGCCGCGCAATCCGAGCGCACGCATCATGTTGCCGGACGGCACGCCGCTGCTGTGCCGGATCATCGACATGTCGCTGTCGGGCGCGGCGATTTCCTCGCCGACGCGGCCCGAGATCGGCGCCAAGGTGATGATCGGCCGGGTCCAGGCCCAGGTGGTGCGGCACCTCGAGGACGGCTTCGCGCTCGAGTTCGCGTTTCCGCAACTTCCCGACACTCTCGAAGATAACGTCACCGCCCGGTAAAGCCCGACGGTAACCAACCGGTAAACGCCGACG
>JBKQQE010000434.1:0-10567 GCA_052326245.1 Xanthobacteraceae bacterium
GTCGTAGACCATGACGCCGCTCCAGCCCATGGCGAGGTAGAGCACGATGGAGAGGCGGTCGAGCCGGCCTGGCAGCGCGATCTTCATCACGATGCCGATCACCGCGACCGCCCAGACCCCGGTCAGCAGCGCGACGGTGAGCAGGCTTGCCTTCATCTGCACGATGAACGGGGTGTAGGTGGCGGCGATCAACAGGTAGATCGCCGAATGATCGAGCCGGCGCAGCCACCATTTGATGCGCGACACCGGCAGCAGATTGTAGGTCGCCGAAATTCCCAGCATCGCCAGCAGGCCCACCGAATACACCGTGACCGCCGCGACCTGGCCGAAGGACAGATAGTGGCTGGCGAGCGCGATCAGGATCACCGCCGCGACGAGGCCGCAACAGACCCCGACCACATGAACGACGCCGTCGGCCCACAGCTCGGCTCGGTCGTAGTTCCAGCGCACGCCCCTGGGCGCGCCGTGCGGCGGATCGGGCCGGTGATGCTTCAACTTGAAGATTTTCATCGCTCCCCTTGATCGACGAGAAAAGCCGCAAAAGTGTGTCGCCGCGCCACATTTGGCGATGCGGCACACCCGCCGCATCCACCACATTGCGAGCCTAGCGCGCATTGATTGACGCAATTTGAACTCGCCACGCCCCGGGCGGGGCCAAGGACGCCGGTTGTTGCTTTTCGCCGCGTCCCGACGTTTGATCCGGCGATGAGCCCGAGCTGGACTGATCTCGTCGAGGAAGCCCGCCTGTCGCTGCAGGCGATCGCCGACTACTCCGAAAGCCTGTTCAACCCCACCCTCCGCCTCGGTGTCACCGGGCTGTCACGCGCCGGCAAGACTGTGTTCATCACCGCGCTGATTCACGGCCTGCTGCGCGGCGGACGCTTTCCGGTGTTCGACGCGCTTTCGACCGGGCGGATCGCCCGCGCCCGGCACGCGCCGCAGCCCGACGACGCGGAGCCGCGCTTCGCCTACGAGGACCACCTCCGCACCCTCGTTGCGCAGCGGCAGTGGCCGCAATCGACGGTGGATGTCAGCGAACTGCGGCTCGTGATCGAGTACCAGCGCCTGAACGGGGCCGACCGCGTGCTGACCCTCGACATCGTCGATTATCCGGGCGAATGGCTGCTCGATCTGCCCCTGCTGTGGAAGAGCTACGAGACGTGGTCGATGGAAAGTCTCGGCCTGTCGCGGCAGGCGCCGCGGACCGCGCTGGCCGCGCCCTGGCATGCCCAGCTCGCGACGCTCGAGCCCGAAGCCGCCGCCGACGAGCAGGCGGCACTGACCGCGGCGCGGCTGTTCACGGACTATCTGCGCGCCTGCCGCGACGAGCGCTTCGCCATGAGCCTGTTGCCGCCGGGCCGCTTCCTGATGCCGGGAAGCCTCGCCGGCTCGCCGGCGCTGACCTTCTCGCCGCTCGACCTGCCCCCTCACGCCACGGCGCCCGACGGCTCGCTGTGGGCGATGATGCGGCGACGCTATGAGGCCTACAAGAATGTGGTGGTGCGGCCGTTCTTTCGCGACCATTTCGCCCGCCTCGACCGCCAGATCGTTCTGGTCGACGCGCTGGCCGCGTTCAATGCCGGGCCCGAGGCGCTGCGCGACCTGCAGGCGGCGCTGTCAGGCATCCTCGACTGTTTTCGCACCGGCCGCAGCTCGTTCGTGAGCTCGCTGCTGCGGCCGCGCATCGACAGGATCCTGTTCGTGGCCACCAAGGCGGACCACCTGCACCATGTCAACCATGACCGTCTGGAGGCGATCCTGAGATTGATGGTCGAGCGGGCCGCGACGCGGGCAGAATTCAGCGGCGCCGGCATCGATGTGGTGGCGCTCGCCGCCATTCGCGCCACCCGGGAAGCCAGCGTCCAGCGCGGCCGCGAGCAGTTGCCGTCGATCGTCGGCACGCCCGCGGAAGGCGAAATGGCAGGCGCCGACAGGTTCGACGGCACGACCGAGGTCGCGACCTTTCCGGGCGATCTTCCGCTCGCGCTCGACGACCTGTTCGCGGGCGAGGCGGCCGGATCCCGCTCCTTCACGGGTTTGAGCCACGGCGCCGCCGATCATGCCGACTTCCGCTTCCTGCGTTTCCGTCCGCCGCTGCTGGCGATGGAGGGCACCGAGCCGCCGGCGCTGCCTCATATTCGTCTCGACCGCGCGCTGCAATTCCTGATCGGAGACCGGTTGCAGTGAGCCGCTCGTCCCGGTGAGCGACAGTCGCCGCGGGCTAGCGGCTGGGCAGCGTCTCCGTCACGACAGCCGCCTGCGACACTGATACGTCCGGCCGATGCCAGTCGCGAATCCGGTCACGCCATGGCTCCAGCAGCCGCTCGTTCAGTGCGGAAAACGCCGCACTTGCCGCGATCACGACGGGCGTGACCGCGAGAAGCAACGTCCAGCCCCGCCACTCGCCAGCAAGCAGCAGGCTCTCCACCAGAACGCCTGCGAGCCATTGCACGAGAAACACGAAGTAGGACCAATCGCCCAGGGTCCGGTCGACGCGCCCCACGAGCGGCCCGAACTGGCGGATCGAGAGCCCGGACAGGCCGGACACGACAACCGCAATGAGAACCGTGTCGAACAGGTAGCCCGATCCGAAGATATAGGAGGCGGGAAATACCCAGCCCCCCACCAGCATGTTGCCGAGCCAGGCGACGAACGCGAACGCTGCGGTGCGCGGCGTCGCTGTCCAGAGACCGCGCCGCCGCAGAAAATACAGCATCGCCCCGACGGCGAACGGGAGCACCGCAGACGGCGCGGTGAAATAGTCCGCGCCCCAGACCACCCCGTCATAGTTGCAGACCAGCTGAAACGACAGCCCCGCGACCAGCGCGACGAAGGCCCAGGCCATTTGCCGCGACACGATCAGGAACAGCAGCAGGTACATGTCGATTTCGATGGCCACGGACCAGAATGGCGGCACGAAGCGAAAGGATCCGTAGGGAAACTGCAGCGGCAGGACCGTCAGATTGACCATCAGGTCGTTCAGGTCAGGGGCTCTGCGCCAGAATTTGAGATAGGCCGCGGCCTCGCCCGGCGCCATCGCGACGACGGCGAGCGTCAAGGCACAGACCAGATAGTACGGTGGCAACAGCCGCAATGCACGGTTGCTCCAGAAGCGCAGGGCGTCGAAGCTATAAACCTCGTTGAGCGCCGACGTCATCATCAGGCCCGAGATGACGAAAAAGCCGCGCACCGCATAGTAGCCGAAATGCGCCACATACTCGGTACCGACCAGGTGGCTGAGGACCACCAGATAGGCCAGCAGAAACCGCAGCGACCCCAACATGTCTCCAGACCCTCAACCTGCGAACTGGGGGAGCACAACCATCATCAGGGCGAGCACGGCGAATGCCGAACTCATGACGACGGCCGACCGATGGCGTGCCACGGGGTCCTCGCGCAACAGCGCCAGCAGCTGGCGCGGATCGTGCGGAAACAGGAACGGAACCTGGCGGCGGTAGGCAGCGAACTCGGGTATAGCGCGGTCGAGCACGGCCTCCTCCCAGTGCGCCCGCGCCACCTGTAGCGCGGCGATCAGCGCAAACAACCCGATCGCCGGCAGCGAGCGGACCTGCAACAGGATCCCGGTCACGCCGAGCAGTTCGAACAGATACAGCGGGTGACGCACGATGCGATACGGACCCGTCGTCACCAGGCACCGCGCCTCCGGCATCACGCTGAACGACCGCCCCAGGAAGCTCAGGGTCATCACCGCAAGGACGCTGGCCGACAGGCCGGCAACAGCCGCCATCAGGTCGCAGGCGAGGTTCGCCGGCGCGCGATCCAGCATCAAGCACAACGGCGGGATGCAGACGGTGGCCAAGGCGACGAGACGTGGCAGCAGCTGCCTCGACTTGGCGATGGGCCGATGCCGGAACAGCGGCAGCGCGGCCAAGAGCGCCACGAACATCCACTGCGATATCCGCGCCAGCGTTCCGATCATGACGCCGGCGTCGGCGTGCGCCAGCATCGCGGGATTTCGCGCAACTTCCTGGTAGAACGACGCGATGTCGTGGGTCAGCACGTATAGCGAATAAAGGGCGGCCGGCAGGCGCATCAAACCGTCGTACAGCCGGCTTCGCTCGAGCCTGCGGATGAGATCGCTGGACGACATTGACAACACTCCTGCCCCGATCGTGCGGAGTCCATGTCTCTTCGCTAGCAGAGCGGCCTTAAGGGGCGGTGTAGGATCCCGCTCGCATCGACGACTTTCCTCGAAGCAGTCGTTTGCTATGAATTTCACGCGCGCGATTGCTACTCAGTCGCAGCCTCGTGCGTCGTTGCATTTCAATCGGCACCGTTGCGGCCTTGAACGAACGCACCGACGCGCTCGCTGGCGAGCAGCTTGCATTGCGCCAGCGACGCTTACGCGCAGCGCTGCAATTTTCTGCTCCCTGTTCAGGCGCGGGTCACGCATGCAAGGCGACCCCGCCGGGCAGTCCGCCCCGGGAATTGATGCTATAGTGACATCGATTGGCAACGCCCCGCCGTGCCCCATATTTGCCTCGACCGCGCGCTTCAATTCCTGATCGGAGACCGATTGCAATGAGCACCTCGCCCCGGCGGCCGGCGACCTTCAAGCTCGATGACCCCCATGTCGTGGTGCTTTCGCCTGACGACGAGGCCGGCCGACCGGCGCGCGGCACCGTGCAGGTGCGCCCGGAGCCGGAGGCGCCGCCGCCCGCCGTACTGCCCGACCAGGCCGTGATCGCGCCACGCGCGGGCCTTCCCTGGGGCGCCCTGTTCTGGACCTCGCTCGGTGGCCTCGTGCTGCTCGCGCTGGGCCTTGGCGTCAGCAACCTGGTGCAGGACCTGTTCAGCCGCAGCCAGGGACTGGGCTTTGTCGGGCTCGCCTTCGCGGCCCTGTTCGTGGCGGCGCTGATTGCGATCTTCGGCCGCGAGATCATCGGGCTGTCGCGGCTCGCCACCATCGAGAGGCTGCATGCGCGCGCCGCCGCGGCGCTTGCCGGCGACGACCGCCCCGCGGCGGAGGCGATCGTACGCGATCTCAACGCCATCGCGCGCGGCAACCCGCGGCTCGCCCACGCGCGCGCCACGCTGCTCGGCCACAGCCGCGACATCATCGACGGCGCCGACCTGTTGAAGCTGGCCGAACGCGAACTGATGGCGCCGCTCGACGCCGAGGCGCGCCGGCTGATCTCGACAGCGGCGCAGCGGGTCTCGATCGTCACCGCGGTGAGCCCGCGCGCGCTGATCGACATGCTGTTCGTGTTCGCCGCCGCGGCGCGTCTGATCCGTCAGCTGGCCCGGCTCTATGGCGGCCGCCCCGGCGCGCTGGGGCTGATCAGACTGACGCGGCAGGTGATCGCGCATCTGGCGATCACCGGCGGCGTCGCCGCCAGCGACAGCCTGATCCAGCAGATGCTTGGCCACGGCATCGCCGCCAAGCTGTCGTCGCGCCTCGGCGAAGGCCTGCTCAACGGCCTGCTGACGGCGCGGCTCGGGCTCGCCACCGTCGACGTGACGCGGCCGCTGCCGTTCACCGCGCTGCCGCGGCCGGTGCTGTCCGATCTCGCGGGCGACCTGCTGCGCAAGCGCGACGAGCAAACTCCGGACTAGGCGGTGCCTTAAGGGCGCCGCATCGCCATTATCAGTGACCTCACGGCCCGGTGCCGATGAAGGTGCGATTCCAGGTCGGACTAATCAGGATCTCGTTGACGCAGACATGCGCCGGCATGCCGGCGACGAAGGCGATGGTGCGGCCGAGGTCTTCGGGCTGCAGCATGCGCGCCATGTCTTCCGCGCTTGGCGGCACCGGTCGCGCTTTCATGATGGGAGTGGCCACCTCGGCCGGCGACAGCGCGCAGGCACGGATGCCGTGCTTGAACTCCTCCATGTTGAGCGAGTGGGTCAGCGCCACGACCGCGTGCTTTGTCGCGGTGTAGGCCGGCCCGGTGAGCTTGGACACGAAACGCCCGGCCCAGGACGCGACGTTGATGATGCTGCCGTCCTGCTGCGCCCGCATGGCCGGCAGCGCGGCATGGATGCAGTACATCAGCCCGTTGAGGTTGATATCGACGACCTGATCCCAGCCCTCGATCGTCACATCGGCCCAGCTGCGCTTGGGGATGTTGAGCCCCGCGCTGTTGACCAGGCAGTCGATCCGACCGTGGCGCTTGAGGATCTCCTGCGCAACGGCCAAGGCCTCAGCCGCATTGCCCACATCGAGCACGCTGGCGGAAGCATCGCCGCCGCGCTCGGTGATCGACCGCACCGCGGCGTCGAGCACGTCGGCGCGACGGCCCGATACCACCACGCGCCAGCCGTTGGCCGCCAGCGCCTGCGCGCCGGCAAGCCCGATGCCGCTGCCGCCGCCGGTGATCCACGCCACGCGTTTCTTCGCTTCAACCATGGATTGCCTCACATGTTGTCGTTGTCGACTTCCGCCTCACGCCTTGCCGCCGGACTCCTTGCGGGTCTGCGCCACCGAGGATCTCGCGAACTGTGCCATCAGGCCGCTGTCGCTGAACATCGTCACCAGCTTGAAGCCCAGCGCGATGTTGCGGGTGGCGCCGGCCGAGCCGCTGCAATGGATGCCCGGATAGATGCCGCGCTTGTCGCATTCCTTCAGGATCTTGTCGTAGATCCTGAGAATTTCCGGCTCGTCGCGGTCGAGCTTCGGCACCAGACCATAGGAAAAGCCGAGGTCGGACGGTCCGACATAGACGCCGGCGATGCCCTCGACGTCGAGGATCGCCTCCATGTTGTCGACCGCGGTGCGGGTCTCGATCATAGGGATGCACAGCGTCTCCTCGTTGGCGGTCTGCTGATAGGTCCCGGCTACGCCATAAAGGCCGGCGCGGATCGGCCCGTTGCTGCGGGTGCCGCGCGGCGGATACTTGCAGGCCGCCACGAAGGCTTCCGCTTCTTCCCTGGTGTTGATCATCGGACTGATCACACCGTAGGCGCCGCCATCGAGGACCTTGCCGATGATGCCCGGCTCGTTCCATGGCACGCGCACCATCGGCGTCACCGGGTGAGCGCCGATGGCCTGGAAACACTGGACCATGGACATGTAGTCCTGCACGCCGTGCTGCAGGTCGACGGTAACGCTGTCGAAACCGCACTGCGCCATCACCTCGGCGGAAAAGCCCGAAGGGATCGACAGCCATGCGTTGATGACGACCTTGCCGGATGCCCAGATTTCCTTGACTCTATTTGCCATCTTGTTGTCCCGTGACTGAAAGAGAGCGGCAGAATAGCGATTTTTGCCAGTCACGCTATCCCGCTGTGCGTGCAATCTCTTGATCCGTGATGCCAACACTTTGCGCGGTGGCGACGATCGCTGCCCAGACATCGTCCGGCAGTGGCACGCCATGCGCGGTGCGCTCGGCACGCATGCGGGCTTCGGGCTCGCCCGGAACCAGAACCTCGCCCTGCTCATCCGCCGGCCGGCTCGCCTTGAAATACGCCAGGTAGCGCGTGATCTCGCCGTCAAAAAACTGGTCGATGTCGATGCGCGCGGGGTCGAGATAGATCGCGAACATGCCGTTGGAAAAGCGCCGCGGCGTGCTGGTGGCGCCGTTGCCGGTCAGTGCCCCGCCGAGCAGTTCGCAGATCAGCGCCAGTCCCGATCCCTTGTGCTCGCCGAAGGCGCGGATCGCGCCGCTGCCCTTGCCATGGTCGCGCGGACCGACCGCTTCATGAGGGCCGTAGAGCAGCGCCGGATCCTCGCTGAGCGATCCGTCCGGGCCGATCAATGCGCCCTTGGGCAATTTCTTGCCGCCGCGGCTCGCCACCAGCACCTTGCCTTCGGCGACCACCGAGGTGGCAAAGTCGAGCACGATCGGCGGTTTTCCGGCACGCGGAATGCCGACGCAGTAGGGCGCGGTCGACAGCCGGCGGTCGACCCCGCCGAACGGCGCCACCAGCACCGAGCCCGCCGCGTTGACGAAATGAATCGACACCAGGCCTTCCGCCGCCGCCAATTCGGCCCAGTCGCCGATGCGGCCGATATGGCCACAGTTGCGCAGCGCGATCGCGGCGAGCCCGGCGCCCTTGCACTTGTCGATGCCAACCGCCACCGCCTGCGGCCCGATGGTCTGGCCATAGCCGAAACGGCCATCGATGACGGCGAGCGAAGGTGCATCGACCAGCAGCTTGATGCTCTGGTCCGGCACCAGGTCGCCGTTGTTTTTCCAGCGCATGTAGACCGGCACGCGGATGACGCCGTGACTGTCATGGCCGGTCAGGTTGGCGGTCACCAGATAGCGGCCGATGCGCTCGGCCTCCGCCGGCGAGGAACCGGCGTGGCGAAAGATCGTGGCGACGAAATCGACCAGGGCCTGGGCGGGAATGGTCACCATCTGCTGCGAACCTTCGGGGCCTTGACACGGCGGCACGGTACCATGACGCTTTCGCGGATGTCGCACAATCGGGCCGGCATGACACCCCCATGCCCCCCGCGTTGCTCGCGGGCATGTGACTTGGCCGCGGCATCGAAGCCTTCCAGACTGCGCGCCGCCCACCCCCGCCGCCACCGCCCCGCCCGGAGAAATGAAATGCTCGCTGCGAACATGATCACCCCCGATGTGGTCGGGCTGACAAAGACCGCGCCGCTGTCGCGCCGCGCCTTCGTGACCGCGACCGCGGCAAGCGCCGCGGGCTACACGCTGGCCGCCGGCCCGGTGCGCGCCGACACCATCACCACCGATACCCAGGGGCTCGACACCGGCAGCGGGACGGTCAAGGTCAGCGACGGCGACATGCCGGTCTATTTCGCCCGCCCGGCCGGGGTCCGCAATCCGCCGGTGATCGTCGTCGCCATGGAGATCTTCGGGCTGCACGAATACATCAGGGACGTGACGCGGCGGCTCGCCAAGCTTGGCGCGCTGGCGGTCGCGCCCGATTATTATTTCCGCAAGGGCGTCGACCTCACCAGGATCGGCGACATCAAGGAACTGCTGCCGATCGTCAATTCCAAGCCCGACGCCGAGCTGTTGTCCGACCTCGACAGCACGGTGGACTGGGCGAAAGCGCATGACGGCGACGTCACGAGGCTCGGCATTGTCGGCTTCTGCCGCGGCGGCCGCACGGTGTGGGAATACGCCGCCCACAGCGACGCGCTCAAGGCGGGCGTCGCATTCTACGGACCGCTGGTCGATCCGCCCAATCCAGTCTGGCGCAACAGCCCGATGGAGCTCGCCCCCCAGATGAAGGCGCCAGTGCTCGGCCTTTATGGCGAAGCCGACCAGGGCATTGCGGTGACGCAGGTGGAGGCCATGAAGGCCGCGCTGGCGGCGGCCAACAAGACCGCCACGTTCAAGATCTACCCCGGCGCCCCGCACGGCTTCCACGCCGACTACCGTGCCAGCTACCGCAAGGACGCCGCGGAGGACGGCTGGGCGCAGATGCAGGCCTGGTTCAGGAAATACGGCGTGCTGAGCTGACGCCGGCAGTGCCGACCCAGGAAAATCAGCCCATTCGCGAGATTGGCGCGTCGCCGTTCCTCGACGGCTTCCGGCTCCTGGACGTCGATGTCGGCGACCGCGTCAGCATCCGCGTGGCAACCGCGGGGCGAGGGCCGGCGCTGTTGTTGCTGCACGGCCATCCGCAGACCCACGTCACATGGCGCAAGATCGCGCCGGCACTAGCCGAGCGCTTCACGGTGGTGGCCGCGGATCTGCGCGGCTACGGCGACAGCAGCAAGCCGGACGGCGGCGACGACCATGCCGGCTACGCCAAGCGCGCCATGGCGCGCGACCAGGTACGGCTGATGCGGCGCCTCGGTCACCCGCGTTTTGCAGTGGCTGGCCACGATCGCGGCGGCCGCGTCGCCCACCGCATGGCGCTCGATCATGCCGACGCGGTCACGAAGGTCTGCGTCATCGATATCGTGCCGACCGCGACCATGTACGCACGCACCGACAAGGTATTTGCCACGCGGTATTTCTGGTGGTTCTTCCTGATTCAGCCCGCGCCGCTGCCCGAGCGCCTGATCGGCGCCGACCCGGAATTTTTCCTGCGAACGCATATCGAGGGCCAGCTCAAGACCCCGGGCGCGACCGAGCCGGCGGCATTTGCCGAATACCTGCGCTGCTACAACGATCCCGCGACCCGTCACGCCATCTGCGAAGACTATCGCGCCGCGGCCGGAATCGACCTCGTGCACGATGCCGCCGATGCAAGCTTGCGGATCACGGCGCCGCTGCTGGCAATCTGGGGCGGCAGGGGCACCGTCGGCGCGCTCTATGATGTGCTGCAGACCTGGCGCGACAAGGCGGTCGACGTGGAGGGACGCGCCTTCGATTGCGGCCACACCCTCCAGGAAGAGCTTGCCGACGAAACCTGCGCGGCGCTCAAGGCATTCTTCGCCGCCTGAGCGCGACGCACCCGGGCGCGCCGCAATGATCCTCGTGTGGTGGTTCAGAAAATTCCCTTGATGACTCGCGGCGACGGCGAAGGGAATTTCCGAACCACCACGCTAGTGTTGTGACTCTAACGCTTGTTTCGCTTTGGCGACTTTTTCGAGGATTTGGCTGGCTGACTTGGTCCAGACGAAGGGTTTGGGATCAGCATTGTGGTTTTCCAGATATTCCATGATGGCGGT
>JBKQQE010000435.1:0-4351 GCA_052326245.1 Xanthobacteraceae bacterium
CAGGCGACGAAGCTGGTGGTCTCCCTACGCAGATCGCCGAAGATAGTCGGTGCGTCTTTGGCGTTGTACTTCACGCCGACGAAGCGGCCCTCGTAGATCTCTAGCAGCCAATCACTCTCGGGCTCAGCCTTGGCAGGCCTGCCCGGGTCGAACCAGTCGGCTTTGGGTTTTTCAACCCGGGAAGGAAGCCCGGTTTTTGGATCCACGTCGGCCGAGCGCTGAAATAAGAGCGCGCAGGGGTCGCATACTTCGAAGAGATAGGTGTGGAGCGGTAGGAAGTAGGCAATCTGTCCAGACGGAGCCAAGCTGACGCCGGCCCGGTTAAGCGCTCCAATGACTGCCGCCCGCTTGAGCACGGTTGCGTCGCAGAGCCGAACACGGCCGCGCCCACGATTTTCCGTCACCGTGCGAACGCTGCGGTTCTTGATCAGTTCGCGCCATGCCCGAACGGACAGGCCGGTGCAGCGTGTCACGTCCCGATCTGTAAACCGCCCAATCCGGTAGCGGCGAAGGGCTTCATCAAAGCTCATGCGACCATCCCAAAGTTGACGGCTCACCGTCAATATAAGAAAATGACGATCGACGGTCAACTTCAGTGAGGGGTTGGATTTGATTGGCAGGAAATGAACGGGCGCTCAGATGCCGGTCGCAAATCTTCCCTGCGAACCTTTCATCTTCGCCCTGCTTTGTGCCTTAGGGAGAAGTTCGCGCAACTGATTGAACCACAACAATTTTCAGCCAGGAATTCGACCCGCCTCTCCCTGCATTCGTGAAAATCACCCTGCAAAAGCGCGAGTTGCAGGGAGAGCACACCTCGGGAAGACAGGGCGTCGGGTTGACGAGTACCCTGTTTCCGAAGTTCGTGAGCCGCTGCAGAAGGAGATTGCCGCCGACACCGCGGCGCGCGGGGAAGCCACCAAACTCCTGATCGCCGAGCAGGGCCGCTGGTACACCGCGATCGTCCGGCCGCTGTTCGCGTTGCCCTTCATCGTGTTCGGCTTCAAGGTGGTGGTGTGGGACAAGGTGCTCGGCTGGGGCGTCACCGACCGTCTCGACCCCAACATGTGGGGCGTGTTCCAGACCATCATCGTTTCGTATTTCGGCGCCAGCGCGGTGGAGCGGGTGGCGCGGATCTTCAGGCGCTGAGCGCGCCGCACGGGTCAGTTGAACTTGTAGTTCGCGCCCACGCGCACGATGCCGCCATTGATCCCGGCGGTGCTGGTAATTGCCGGCCAGCCCGGGGGCGAGGGTTCGTTGAAGGTGTTCTGCTTGGAGCCCAGGCCGAGATAGAGGTATTCGAGCCTTGCGCTCCAGTTCGACCCGAAGGCCAGTTCGATACCGCCGCCGAGCGTCCAGCCGACATAAGTCGGCGTGCTCGTGGTGGTGATGGTGCCGCTCGGATAGACGTCGTTCAGCGTCGTCTTGACGCTCGCAACCGCCAGGCCGCCGGTCATGTAGAGAAGCGTGCGGTCGAACGCGACGCCGGCGCGTCCGCGCACCGTCGCCAGCCAGTTGAACTGCGTGGTGGCGGAGTAGTTGTTCACGGGATCGGTGACGCTGTCCTTCATTCCGGTCCCGGAAAAATCGGCCTCGAGACCGGCGACAAAACCGTCATACTGGTGGTTATACCCGACCTGGCCGCCGCCGATGACGCCGCCGGGGTGGGCGTTGATGCCCGTGATCTGCCCCGCGAGCACGTTGACCGGCTGGTAGAAACTGATCAGCCCCGGATCGACGTTCGAATATCCGTAGCCGACATTGCCGCCGACGTAGAGTCCGGTCCAGCTGAAGGCCGGCGCGACGATCACCGGGGCCTTGTAGGCCGGGGCCTCCGCCGGAAGAATATCCGCCGCAGTGCACGCGCCGCTCGCCGCGAACATCAGTCCCGACCCAGCCATCATCGCGATTGCAATTTTCTTCATCGCAAGGCCCCCCACGCAACATCCGCAACCCGCATATATCACGCCGGAACCCGGCCTTGCGGTCGATACGCAACGCGCTCCGCTGAAAGTCCAAATTTGTTGCATGCCGGCAACAAGTCGCGGAACCGGCGCGAAACGCCGAGGCATCACCATGGACGAGCAGCAGATTCGGCAGATCGTCAGAGCGGTCTTCGACGAGGAAAGCGATCGCCAGGCCAAAGCTGTCGACGACCTCGCGGTCAGGGCGGTGGCGACGATCTTGACGTCGTTCGGCATGAACGAGGACGACAAGCAGGAACTGCGCGCCGACCTCATTCACCTGCGACGCTGGCGCAAGAGCGTCGAGCAGGCCCAGGGCATGACCGTCAAGGCGGTGATCGTGGTCATCGTCAGCGGCTTCGCCGGCGCGGTCTGGCTCGGGCTGAAGACCATGCTGGTGAAATCTTGATCACGCGCAGCCGCGGCCGTCGCCGTAACCTTGTTGCCACAGGGCTGATTCGCCCGCGGCCCTAGTGTTTTGGTTCTAACATTCGCTTCGCGGCAATACCGAAGCGAATGTCAAATCCACCACGCTAGGTCGGCGGCAAACGAATTTCCCGCGGCGCAGCAACGCTTGTCGCGGCGGCGCATTTTGTTGAAGGAACCGATCGGAACCAGGCGACCTCAAGGAATCACCACAATGTCGCGCCAGGATTTTTCCATGATCCGCATGCGAGTGGCGAAGGTTTGCGGCGCGGTCTGGGTGTGCCTGGTGCTCGTGGGCGCGACCGCGCGGGCGCACGATCCGGACAGCGGCCTGCCGAACTGGATCACCGAGGGGCACTATCTCAGCCCGGACACCGGCGTGCAGTGCTGCGGGCCGCGCGACTGCGAGCGCGTCGATCCCTCGACCGTCGAGGCCACCCCCGGCGGCCTGATCCTGCACGCCTATCACGACGAACTCGTGCCCTACAGCGAGGCGACGCCCAGCGAGGACGGTGCCTATTGGCGCTGCCATGGCTCCAACCAGCAGCGCCGCTGCTTCTTCGCGCCGGTCGGGTCGGATTAGCTTTCGGTCGTCATGGCCGGGCTTGTCCCGGCCATCCACGCCTTTCTTCGCCGCTATGCCGTAAAGACGTGGATGCCCGGCAGACCTTAGTCCTGGCGATCCGTCGAAGACGGATCGCGCTGGCCGGGCATGACGAGTCTTCGGGAAAGGTTTGATTCTATTTTACTAGAACGCAGCCGCCCCGCCTCACCCGAACGAGCGGTTGGTGGCGTTGAGGCGGCGCGCCAGCACGCGCATCACCTTGAGCGCGAAATACGGCGTCTGGCTGACCAGGAACAGGAACTGCTTCTCCGACACCGGCACCAGCTCGCAATCGGTGAGCGCGATCGCGGTGGCGCTGCGCGGCGAGGCATCGATCAAGGCCATCTCGCCGAAGATGCTGCGCTCGCCGAGTTCGGCCAGCGTCCGGTTGCCGAGCCGGATCGCGACGTGGCCGCTCTTGATCACGAACATGTCCTCGGCGGCGTCGCCCTCGCGAAAGATGGTCTCGCCGGCCCGCACGCTGCGTGCCGGCACGCCGTCGCGCGCCAGCAGGCTGAAATCGATATCGGTGTCCGTCATCCGCGCCCCCGTCTCATGCTCAGCCTTTGTGCCACCGCCGCCGGGCGCTGACAATTGTGCGCGCCGCCGGTTGGCCACTCACATTCGCGTGCCGCTGGAGCATGATCCGGAAAAGTGGGTACCGGTTTTCCGAAAAGATCATGCTCAATCAAAATGCTAGAGCGCGATAGCGAGGCTATCGCGCTCTAGCTGATTATGACGGCTCCAGGTGTTCGCGGGCGCACCAGTGCTTGCCGTCGACCGGCAGGCGGTCGCCGATGACGCCGGCCTCGAATTCGACCAGGTAGATTTGCGACGGCAGCGGCTGGCCGCGGGCGCCGCGGCCGATCGGCTCGATGCAGAACATCCAGTGGGTGCCCTTGGGGTGCGGCGGGCCGACCAGCACGTTGTCGATGGTGCCGGCGAACAGCTCCTGGCGACGGTCGCGCGCCAGCGCCTTGACGTCGGGCATCGGCTCCGCGACCGGCGGCCCGGCGGTCTTTTCCTTCATGAAGTCGGGCAAGTACTTGGCATGGCTGTCGCCGGCGGCGCAGCCGGCGAGGCTGAAGCCCGCGGCCAGACACGCCAACCCCACCAGCGCGCGCTGTCGCCGCGTCATGCCCCGATTCCCCACCGTCATGCCCGAGCTGTAAACGATCGCGAGCACAAGTTCACGCACTGTCGCGACCGGTTGTGGCGTTTTGATGCCGCGGGCCTGCGGCGCGTCAGGTCCGCACTTCGTTGTGCAGCGCGCCGATGCCGTCGATGCTGACGGTGACGGTGTTGACCGGCTCCTTCATGGTGCCGGCGCCGATCGACGTGCCGCAGCAGATCAGGTCGC
>JBKQQE010000436.1:0-8698 GCA_052326245.1 Xanthobacteraceae bacterium
GTCTCCCGGCCATCCACGTCTTTCTTGTTTCGGCGCCATAAAGACGTGGATGCCCGGCATAAAGCCGGGCATGACGCAGAATTGGAGCAACTAGCGCAGAAGATTTCGATCTAGACCCGCCTCACAGCCACGGCCGCGCGGTCTTTTCCCTGGCTTCGAAGTTCTTGATCGAGGCGCCCTTTTCCAGCGTCAGCCCGATGTCGTCGAGGCCGTTCAGCAGGCAATGCTTGCGGAACTGGTCGATCTCGAAGCGCACGGTGCCGCCGTCGGGGCCGCGGATTTCCTGCTTGGCGAGGTCGACGGTGAGGGTGGCGTTGGCGCCGCGCTCGGCGTCGTCGAACAGCTTGTCGAGATCCTCCTGCGCCACGCGGATCGGCAGGATCCCGTTCTTGAAGCAGTTGTTGTAGAAGATGTCGCCGAACGAGGTCGAGATCACGCAGCGGATGCCGAAATCCGCCAGCGCCCACGGCGCGTGCTCGCGGCTCGAGCCGCAGCCGAAATTGTCGCCGGCCACCAGAATTTTGGCATGGCGGTAGGACGGTTTGTTGAGCACGAAATCCGGGTTCTCGCTGCCGTCGTCGTTGTAGCGCTGCTCGGAGAACAGCCCCTTGCCGAGCCCGGTGCGCTTGATGGTCTTGAGGTACTGCTTGGGGATGATCATGTCGGTGTCGACATTGATGATCTTCAGCGGCGCCGCGACGCCCTCGAGCACGGTGAATTTTTCCATGATCCCAATCCTGGCAGGGGTCCAATGCTTCTAGCAGGCTATTGAAAGACTCTCAGTCATTCCGGAAGCCGCGTAGCGGCTATCCGGAATCTCCGGGCCAATCGTTCGAGATTCCGGGTTCGTCGCTTCGCGACGCCCCGGAATGACGCCGAATGGGTGAGTTTTCTCACTGGCCTGCTAGCGTTTATCGTGATTGACCCGCCGGTTAAAGGCCGAAATCGCATGGCTGGTGACCCGCCGGGAGGGCCAAAACTCAGGACCGCGCCTCGATCGCGGCCATGTCGGCGTCGGAGAGCCCGAAATGATGGCCGATTTCGTGGATCAGCACGTGCCGGACGATATGCCCGAGCGCCTCGTCGTGCTCGGCCCAGTAGTCGAGGATGGGGCGGCGGTAGAGCCAGATCATGTTGGGCATCGGCGCCACCTCGTCGTGGCTGCGGAACGGCAGCCCGACGCCCCGGAACAGTCCCAGCAGGTCGAATTCGCTCTCCGCGCCCACCGCGTCGAGGGCGTCGTCGGTGGGGAAATCCTCGACCTGGATGACGAGCCCTTCGCACATGGCTTTGAAACGCTGGGGCAGCCGCGCGAAAATGTCGCGCGCCATCACTTCCAGCTCGGCCAGGGTGGGTGATTTCTGGGAGATCCACATCGGTCCAATCTAGGGCATGATGCGGAAAAGACCATGTCCTGTCGAAACGGCCAGGCGCGGTTAAGCAATTGGGATGGTTGACGGGGCAACGCTAATCGGAGACCGTGCGGTCCGGTTTTGTAGGGGTGAGTTGGCAATGCGGCGGGCACAGGCAGCAGCATGGATCGTGGGCGGCAGCTTGGCTGGCGCGGGCGTTCTCCTATTCTTCGGCCTCGCCGCGACTGCGCCGGCGGTGGCCGAGCCGATGGTGGTGGCGCAGTCCGAGGCGCCGGCTGCGGGCGTTGCTGCCGTGGTTCGGCGCCGGCCGGCCCGGGTGCGGATCTACCGCTCCTCTCCCGGCCCGTATTCGGTGCGGCAGTGCGAGGCCCATTACGTGCAGGAGTTTCGCGAGGCCGGCACCGTGATCGTGCCGCGCGTGCATTGCTGGTGGGAAGGCTGAGCGGGCCTCGATCGCGGCTGCTGCGTCCGGTCAGCGTCTGCGCGTGACCTTGAGCACCATCGCGGCGAGGACGATGGCCGCCGCCACTGCGTAGACCGCAATCGCCATCGTGGTCTGCACCAGGGCGCTCGCCGTGCCGGGCGCGATGCCGGGACCCTGCGCGGCTTCAGCCCCGGTGTTCAGGGCGATCGCCGCCATCATCGCCATCGCGGTTCCACCGATGATTGCTGTTCCCGACGCGCGCGCCATGGCCGCGTTCTCCCGATAGTCTGCGTTCATGTTGCATTCACGTCGCGCTGCGTAACTTGATGGCGTCGGGTTCCTCGCCTTCAACCGCATCGCGCGGCTAGTTCACCTGCCGGCCTCACCTTGTGAGGTCGACGTGAGGGCGTTTGCCTCGACGGAACTGTCCTCTTGGAACGCTGAAGGATTTTCGCATGAAAAAGGGTCTGGGATTTCTCGCCGTCGCGGCATTTCTGGTGATCGTGGCGTCTGCGCAGCAGGCATCCGCGCTGTCGCTCGCCAATCCGGCGGCATCGGCTGCGGCCAAGTCCGCGTCCGAAGGCGCGACCACCGAAGTGCACTGGCACCACCACCACCACTGGCATCACCACCACCACCGTCATTGGCACTGATGATCCCGGACGTCATCGATCGTTTCCGCGGGACCTATCCCGGCTGCGCGATGCCGATGTCGTGACGGGTGCCATCCGCCGCCGCATCGAAGGATGCGGCGGTTGCATTTTGGCGGGACGGCGTCAACCCGGTTCCCAATCCGCGGGAACTTCTGCATCGGCGCGGCTTTCTGGCTATCTACAAGCCGGTTGACAGATGATGTGCGAAGCAGTGGCGTGAGATGCTGATCTGTCGCGTGCGCCGTTGCGAGGTAATCTCCAATGAAAAATCCCCTGAAGTATCTCATCCGCCAGTTGGGCTTTCTCGCCGCCGCGAGCGTGGCGCTGGTGGCGGCGCCGCCGCCGTGCGCGCAGGCGATGACGCCGGTTCAGCCGGGCCTGGCCGCATCCACCGATGGACCGTTGATTCGGGCCATGGCCGGTGGCGGTGGGGGCTATGGCGGTATCTTCTCCAGCGAAAGCGGTTCCCTGCTGGGGCCTGGACCGTTTGGGTCGTCGTGCCCGCTGGTCGCGACCGAGGTTGGTCCGCAACGGATCTGCCGCGAGCCCACCCATCGCCGCCGCTGGCATCGGCGCGGCTGGTAGGGCCGGCGCGAAGGCTCCCGCCTTTTGATCGTCGGAGCGGTCCGGGGCCATGCGTCGCGGAAAACCGGAACCAGTTTTTCCGGATCATGCGCTAATGTCGGCCTTGCCGATTCGCGCCGCGGTCGTGCCGCGGCGGACGAATCAGGATCTCGGCGGGAGGCTTTGGTGCAGGGATCGCTGCGGAGCTCGGTAACGCTCGGCGTGGTTGCGACAGTGCTGCTCGCGGCAAGCCCCGCCGCGCTGGGGGCTGACATGCCGTCGCGGCGGCATCATCACCACGACGGCGGTCTTGCGCACGCTGCCGTGGTCCGGCCGGTCGTTCCCGCGCCGCCGTCGGAATATTACGAGCGCCCGCTCTACGAAGGGCCGGCATTTTTCTATCGCCCCTATTACGGCTCCGGACCGTCGCTGCAGTGGTTCGATTTCGGACTCGGCCGGGAGAAATACGAATAAAAAAACAGGCGCTCCTACCGCACCGGTGAGCGCCTGTTGAGTTACACCCGTCATCCTGAAGGACGACGAGTTGGCTATTCGTCAGCGCCAGTCGCGGATGTCGACGAAGTGGCCGGCGATCGCCGCCGCCGCCGCCATCGCCGGCGACACCAGATGGGTGCGGCCCTTGAAGCCCTGGCGGCCCTCGAAGTTGCGGTTCGAAGTCGAGGCGCAGCGCTCTTCCGGCGCCAGCTTGTCGGGGTTCATGGCCAGGCACATCGAACAGCCCGGCTCGCGCCATTCGAAGCCGGCGGCCTTGAAGATCTTGTCGAGGCCTTCGGCTTCCGCCTGCTCCTTCACCAGGCCGGAGCCCGGCACCACCATGGCATTGACGTTGCCGTTCACGGTGCGGCCTTCCACCACCTTGGCCGCCGCGCGCAGGTCCTCGATGCGGCCGTTGGTGCAGGAGCCGATGAAGACGCGGTCGAGCCGGATGTCGGTGATCCTGGTGCCGGCGGTAAGCCCCATGTAGTGCAGCGCGCGGTGCTTGGAGACGCGCTTGGCCTCGTCGGCGATGTCGTCGGGATTGGGCACGGCGCCGGTGACCGAGATCACGTCCTCGGGCGAGGTGCCCCAGGTCACGATCGGCGGCAGCTTGGCGGCATCGAGCCGGATCTCGCTGTCGAAGTGGGCGCCGTCGTCGCTGCGCAGCGTCTCCCAGTAGCGCATCGCCGCATCCCAGGCGGCAGCCTTCGGCGCCTTCGGCCGGCCCTTCAGCCATTCGAACGCCTTGTCGTCGGGCGCGACCAGACCGGCGCGGGCGCCGCCCTCGATCGACATGTTGCACACCGTCATGCGGCCTTCCATCGACAGCGCGCGGATCGCTTCGCCGGCATATTCCAGCACGTGGCCGGTGCCGCCCGCGGTGCCGATCTCGCCGATGATGGCGAGGATGATGTCCTTGGCGGTGACGCCGTCGGGCAACTTGCCGTCGACCACGGCACGCATGTTCCTGGCCTTCTTCTGGATCAGCGTCTGCGTCGCCAGCACATGCTCGACCTCGGAGGTGCCGATGCCGTGCGCCAGCGCGCCGAAGGCGCCGTGGGTCGAGGTGTGGCTGTCGCCGCACACGATGGTGGTGCCCGGCAGCGTGAAGCCCTGCTCGGGGCCGATGATGTGGACGATGCCCTGACGCTTGTCGAACTCGTTGTAGTATTCGATGCCGAAATCGCGGGCGTTGTCCGCCAGCGTCTTGATCTGCTCGGCACTTTCCGGATCGGGATTGGGCTGGCTGCGATCGGTTGTCGGCACGTTGTGGTCGACCACGGCGAGCGTCTTTTCCGGCGCGTGCACCTTGCGGCCGGCCACTCGCAGGCCTTCGAACGCCTGCGGCGAGGTGACCTCGTGGACGAGGTGACGGTCGATATAGAGGAGGCAGGTGCCGTCGGGCTGCTCGTGGACCAGATGGTCGTTCCAGATTTTGTCGTACAGCGTGGTGGGTGCGGACTTTTGATCGGACATGGGGTCAAACCTTGAGATGCGATGTGCAAGAGCCGGGCGATGAGGCCGGCGGCGACGACGTCAGATGGCTCGCGGCGAGCCGGCGCGGCGAAGCGCGGCCGCGATCGAGGTCGTGAAGCGTCCGAAGAAGCGTCCCGGCAGGCGGCGATGATCGTCGAGCACGACGTGGCGCCGACGTCCGCAGGCGGGTGCAAGTGAAGCTGAACTCATGGCGCCTTCTACCACACGCGGCGCGGCGGCGACAATTGAAGCCCCGGCATGCGGCCGATGCGTCTTGGCTTCTTCCGGAGTGACACGGGTCGCCATGTTCCGTCATGCCCGGCTGGGCACCCACGTCTTCACAGTCTTGCAACGAGAAAGACGTGGATGGCCGGGAGACCTTAGTCCTAGCGATCCGTCAGTGACGGATCGCGCTGCCCGGCCATGACGAAAGGATGGATCACGCCAGGCGAAAAACGCCTTGGGAAAATAAAAACGCGGCCCCAAAGGGCCGCGTTGAAGTCACGCTCAGAGGCGTGCCGCTTATTTGGCGGCGGCTGCCGCCTGCTGATGATCCTGCTTCTCGACGATGCGGGCAGATTTGCCGCGCAGGCCGCGCAGGTAATAGAGCTTGGCGCGACGGACCTTGCCGCGACGCACCACCTTGATGGTGTCGATCATCGGCGAATACAGCGGGAACACGCGTTCCACGCCCTCGCCATAGGAGATCTTGCGAACCGTGAAGCTCTGGTTGACGCCGCCGCCCTGGCGGCCGATGCAGACGCCTTCATAGGCCTGCACGCGGGTGCGGTCGCCTTCCTTGACCTTGACGTTGACGATGACGGTATCGCCCGGCGCGAAGTCGGGAATCTCCCGGCCGGCGGACAGCTTGTCGAGCTGCTCTTTTTCGAGCTCTTGGATGAGGTTCATCGTCAAATCTCCATCGGCGGCGCTCCCGGCCAGGCAGGCGGGGCGCAATCGTCCGTCTTTCCAGGTTTTCAGATCTGGTCGTAAATCCGGTCTTCCGCGAAGTTTTTCCCGCTCCAGACGCACGCGCCCGGCAGGACCCTGCGGATGAGGCGCTCCTATACGGCATCGACGAACGGTTGTCACCCGTCCGTCGTGTTTTTTGGCCGCTTTTTCGGCCCCTCGCGCCGGCTCGCCCAGAGGTCGGGACGGCGGGTCCGGGTCAGGGCCTCGGCCTGGGCGTGCCGCCACTCCGCCACCCTGGCATGGTCACCGGACAGCAGCACCGGGGGGATGCCGCGGCCTTCGAACTCCTGGGGCCTCGTGTACTGCGGATATTCCAGCAGGCCATCTGAAAAACTCTCGTCTTCTCCGGAGCTTACGCTTCCCATGACGCCCGGGAGCAGGCGCACGCAGGCGTCCAGCAGGGCCATCGCCGCGACCTCGCCGCCGGACAGCACATAGTCGCCGATCGAGACCTCCTCCAGCTCGCGGGCCTCGATCACGCGCTGGTCGATGCCCTCGAAACGGCCGCACACGATCAGCGGCCCCGGCCCGCTCGCCAGCTCCCGCACCTTCGCTTGGGTCAATGGCCGACCCCGCGGGCTCATCAGGAGCCGCGGCCGGCCGGGCGCGGCATGGTCGTGGTCTTGGACATGCCCTTGGGCGTGGTCTTGGGCGTGCTTTTCGGCATGGTCGATGGCGCGGGCCAGCACGTCCGCGCGCAGCACCATGCCGGGCCCGCCGCCGGCCGGGGTGTCGTCGACGGTGCGGTGGCGGTCGGTGGCGGAGGCGCGAATGTCGCGGGTCTCGAGCTGCCACAGCCCGGCGGCGAGCGCCTTGCCCGCGAGGCTTACGCCCAGCGGCCCCGGAAACATCTCCGGAAACAGGGTCAGCACGGTGGCGTGCCAGGGGGCATCTCGAAACGGGGTCACGGTCATGGCGGCAAACTGACCCGCAGCGGGCGCGGCGTCAAACCTGGAACACTCCGGTCATTCCGGAAGCTGCGTAGCGGCGGGAATCTCGATGCCGTCTCCTCATCCTGAGGAGCCCGCCGCAGGCGGGCGTCTCGAAGGATGAGGCCAGCGGTGGCCTCATGGTTCGAGACGGCGCACGCGCGCCTCCTCACCATGAGGGGCCGATCAGGGAATCACCGCCGTCAGATCGAGTCCCTGCATCTTGCTTGCGGCGGTGATCGCATCCCTCAGGCGGTCGAGCGCAAAGCGCCGGGTTTCGATCTTGCCGAGATCGAGCAGACCATTTGCGGCCAGCGCGGCGAGCTCCGCCGGCGCGCTGCGCTCGTACATGAACTGGCCGACCACCTCCCAGTCGTTGGCGAGCAGTTCGCGAAACGAGATCTCCAGCGGCACGTCGGCGCTGCCCATGAGCACGAGACGGCCGCCGCGCTTCAGCGCCCGCAGCGTCGAGAGCGTGGTCGATGTGCTCTTCGCACTGCCGAGCAGGTCGAGCGCGGCGTCGGCGCCGCCACCCGCGGCCTGGCGGATGACGCCGGCATCGGCTGCGGGATCATTGCCGCTGACCACCGCGGCAACCACGCGCGCGCCGAAGGCGCTGCGCAGCTTTTCCAGCGCGGCGGCGTTGCGGCCCACCGCGACCACGCGGGCGGCGCCCATCGCCACCGCCACCATCACCGCGCCGGAGCCGAAATAGCCGCTGGCGCCGTTGATGACGATGGTCTGGCCGCCGGCGAGGTTCATGCGCTTGAGGCCGCCGAACGGCACGATCAGCTTCGCCAGGCCGAGCAGCTCGCCGGCGTCCCTGGCGTCGAGGTCGCGCAGCGGCGTGGCGCAGGCCGCGGGCCAATGCGCGACTTCCGTGAAGGCGCCGTCGCGCCAGCGCGCTTGCAGCGCGCGCGTGGCCGGTGTGTCCGCCATCCGGGTCAGCCCGACCAGGATCTGCGGCGGTTCGCGATCAGGCACGTCGGCGCGCAGGTGCGGACTGAGAAAGACGCGATCGCCCGGCCGCACATGCGCGACATGGCTGCCCGCCGCCAGCACGCGGGCGATGGCATTGGTGCCGGGCGTGAACGGCAGCGGCGGCAGACTGTAGGGCACCGCGCCGGAGATCACCCTGTCAGTATAGGACAAGACCATCGCCGCTTCGATGGTGGCGACGATGCCGTCGTCGGCGGGCGGCGGCGTCGGCACGTCCTCGTAGCGCAGGTCGCCCGGGCCGTGCAGCCGCCAGGCCTTGTGGGAGGATGATTTGAGATCGCCGGCCATGTTCGCTCTCCCGCTGACGGAACCTGAGCTGGCAAATATATAGCGAGACCCGGCATTGCGAGAGCGTGAAGTTCTCGATCCTCTCCTCATCCTGAGAGCCTGACCGAAAATGCGACCCGCTTTTTCAAGCTATTGCAACAACACTCGAAAGACCATTTTGTCGTCATGCCCGGCCTTGTGCAGGGCATCCAGATCCTTGGGCATAGTGTCAGACTAAGCGAGATGGCCGGGACACGCCCGGCCATGACGGAACAGGGGAAACGCTTATGACTCACGCGCGCTCTGTAATGCCCACCCTCGTTGCCTTGCTGGCGGTGCTGCTCGCCACGTCAGGGGCGCAAGCGCAAAGCCCGGTGTTCAGGGTCGATCCGTACTGGCCGAAGCCGCTGCCGAACAACTGGATCCTCGGACAGGTCGGCGGCATCTCGGTCGACGCGCAGGACAACATCTGGGTGTTTCAGCGGCCGCGCTCGCTGACCGAGGATGAAAAGGGCGCCGCGCTCGATCCGCCGCGCGCCAAGT